>NZ_JBEYTP010000038.1:5539-63979 GCF_040643125.1 Micromonospora sp. NPDC047465 | reverse complement strand
GCCCCTTGGCGGGGGGGGGGGGGGGGTGTGGGGGGGGGGGGGGGGGGGGGGGGGGGCGGCGGGGGGGGGGGGGGGGCCGGGGGGGGGGGGGGGCGCGCCCCCCCCCCCCCCCCCGCCGGAGCCGAGCAGTTCCCCCTCGGCGGCGGCGACCCCGTCGAGCGCGCGCACCCGGTCGACCAACGCGGTCGGCAGCGGGTCCTTGGTGGCGGAGTACACGGCGAGGTCGGTGTGCCGGTCGAACGTCCCGGCCCGTTCGTACGCTCCCGCGCGCATTCCGTCGACGAAGATCAGCGTGCCGGCGATGAAGGCGACGCCGAGCACGATGGCCAGCGAGGAGAGCAGCAGGCGCAGCGCCTCGGCGCGGAGCTGGCGCAGGGTCAGCCGGATCACCGGGTCACCGCCTCGCGGCCGGCGGCCGGCACGCGCGCCGAGTCGAGGCCGGCGAGGGTGTCGAGCACCCGCTCGGCGGTCGGCGCGGTGAGGTCCCGCACCGGCCGGCCGTCAGCCAGGAAGAGCACCCGGTCGGCGTGCGCGGCGGCCGTCGGGTCGTGGGTGACCATGATCACGGTCTGGCCGAGGGTGTCGACGGCCTCGCGGAGCAGGCGCAGCACCTCCGCGCCGGAGCGCGAGTCCAGGTTGCCGGTCGGCTCGTCGGCGAAGATCACCCACGGCTTGGTGATCAGCGCGCGGGCGACCGCCACCCGCTGCTGCTGCCCGCCGGAGAGCTCGGCGGGCCGGTGGCCGAGCCGGTCGGCGAGCCCCACCGCGGCGACGACCTGGCGCAGCCAGGCCCGCTCCGGCCGGCGGCCGGCGATCGCCAGCGGCAGCACGATGTTCTCCTCGGCGGTCAGCGCCGGCAGCAGGTTGAACTTCTGGAACACGAAGCCGACCCGGTCGCGGCGCAGCAGGGTGAGCCGCTTGTCGTCGAGCCGGGAGAGGTCGGCGTCGCCGATGCGTACGCTGCCCGCGGTGGGACGGTCCAGGCCGGCGAGGCAGTGCATCAGGGTGGACTTGCCGGAGCCGGACGGGCCCATGATGGCGGTGAACCGACCGGCGGCGAAGTCGACGTCGACGCCGTCGAGGGCGACGACGGCGGCCTGGCCGGCGCCGTACCGCTTGGACAGGCCGCGGGCGGAGACCGCGACGCCGGCGGTGGCGTGCGCGGGAGGTGCGACGGACACGTGGAGCTCCCCGTGGAGATCGTGACTGGGACGTCTCCGACGCTATGGGCGCGGCGGCCCGAGGGCGTCCACCCACGCGCTCGACCCCGCTGCGACCGCAGGCGGCCCTGACGGGGCGGACCCGTACGACCTGAGTCGTACGCCGGCTCAGCCGCCCGGGGTGACCAGGCCGCTCTCGTACGCCAGCACCACCGCCTGCACCCGGTCGCGGAGCTGGAGCTTGGCCAGGATCCGCCCGACGTGCGTCTTCACGGTCGCCTCGGCGACGTGCACCCGGGCGGCGATCTCGGCGTTGGAGAGCCCCTGCGCCACCAGCAGGAGGACCTCCCGTTCCCGCTCGGTGAGCTGGGCGAGGCGCGGGTCCTCGGCGGGGCCCGGGCCGAGCCTGCCGGCGAAGCGGTCGAGCAGCCGGCGGGTGATGGACGGGGCGACCACGGAGTCGCCCTGGGCGACCACCCGGATGGCGGCGAGCAGTTCCTCCGGCGGGACGTTCTTGAGCAGGAAGCCGCTGGCGCCGGCCTGGAGCGCGGCGAAGGCGTCCGCCTCGGTGTCGAAGGTGGTGAGCACGAGCACGCGGGGCGACCCGGTAGGGCGGTCCCCGCAGATCCGGCGCGTCGCCTCCACCCCGTCCATGGTCGGCATCCGGACGTCCATCACCACCACGTCGGCCTCGACCCGGGCCAGCACCCGCAGCGCGTCGGCGCCGTCGATCGCCTCGCCGACGACCTCCAGGTCGGGCTGGGAGTCCAGCACCATCCGGAAGCCGGCGCGGACCAGCGCCTGGTCGTCCACGATCACCACGCGGACCGTCATGCCGCCATCACCTCCGTCGTCCCGGGCGTCGACGGTAGCGGCAGCCGCGCCTCGACCTGCCAGCCCCCGGCCAGTCGCGGGCCGGCGGTGAGGCTGCCGTCGTACACGCTCACCCGCTCGCGCATGCCGACCAGGCCGTGCCCGCCGGACGGGGCCGGGCTGACCGGCGGGCGGCCACGCCCGTCGTCGAGCACCCGGACCACCACGGCGTCGCGGGCATGGTCGAGGGTGACCTCGACGGCGGCGCCGACCCCCGCGTGCTTGAGCGCGTTGGTCAGCCCCTCCTGCACGACCCGGTAGAGGGTCAGCTCGAGGCCGGCCGGCAGCGGCGCGGGCTCCCCGGTGACCGTGTGGCGCACCCGCAGGCCGGCGGCGCGGAACCGGTCGAGCAGGGCGGGCAGCTCGGTCAGCGCCAGCCGGCGGTGCTCCGGGTCGGCGGCCACCCCCGCGCCGTCGGGCTCGTCCGTCGGGCCGGGGCCGGCCGCCGCGTCGGGCGGGTTCGGCTCCCGCAGTACGCCGACCAGCCGGCGCATCTCCTCCAGCGCCTGGCGGCCGGTGTCGGCGACCACCTTCACCGCGTTCCTGGCGGTCTCCGGGTCGCGGTCGAGCATGAACCGCGCCCCGTCGGCCTGCACGATCATGACCGCCATGCTGTGCGCCACCACGTCGTGCAGCTCACGGGCGATGCGGGTGCGCTCGCCGGCGACGGCGGCGCGCGCCTCCGCCTCGCGTTCCCGCTCCAGGGTGGCGGCCCGCTCCTCCAGGCTGAGCACGTAGAGCCGGCGGGTCCGCACGTTGAGCGCGACCAGCCAGACCGCCCCGGTGACCAGCCCGATATAGATCGCGGTCGCCCACCAGGCGACGGTGCTCTCGGTCTGGAGGGCGGCGAGGACCACCCCGACGGCGGCGGTGATCCCGGCGAGGATGCCGTCGCGGAGCCGGTCGGCGTACTTCACGACGCTGTAGAGGGCGACCAGCACCGCGACGTCGAAGGCCAGTGGGCCCCAGCCGGCGAACACCTGGACCAGCGCGAGCACCGCCACGACGGCGGCGACCGCCGACGGGTGGGACCGGCGGAACAGCAGCGCCACCGCCATCGCGGCGCCGACGAGGGCGGCCTTCCACCCGCCGGGCTGGTTCACCAGGCCGGCGAGGCCGAAGAGCACCACCAGGCCGACGACGAAGACGTCGAAGGCGACGCTGCGCAGCGGGCGGCCGAAGATCGTGCGGTTCACGGTCACCCAGCGTACGTGCCGCCGCCGCCCGCGGGTCACCGCGCGCCCGTCCGGACCGCCGGGGCCGGGTCAGGGGGCCAGCACGTCGCGCATCCGGTCGATCTCGACGGCCTGCTCGGTGGCGACGGAGTTGGCGAACTCCGACAGGGTGAGGTCGGCGCCGACCTTGAGCAGGTCGGTGGCCATCTGGACCGCGCCCCGGTGGTGCTCGGTCATCATCCGGACGAAGAGCCGGTCGAACTCGGCGCCCCGGGCGGCCGCGAGCTGGCGCATCGCCTCGGGCGACTGCATGCCCCGCATGGTCCCGTGGTCGTGCCCCGGCACGTCCGGGGAGAGCCCGCGGGTCTGCAGCCAACCCCGCATCATGCCGATCTCCGGGCCCTGGCTGGCCCGGATCCGCTCGGCGAGGGCGCGCAGGTCCGGGTCGGCGACGCGGTCCGGGGCCAGCGCGGCCATCTCCAGGGCCTGGGCGTGGTGCGGGATCATCATCCGGACGAACCAGACGTCCATGGAGTTGTGCCGGGACGTGGGGGTGGCGTCGCGCATTTCCTCGGCGGGGCGGGCCGCGGCGGTCTCCCCCGGTCGGCCCGGCACGATCACGGCGGGCCGGGCCGGATCGACGGGCGCCGACGCCGAGGCGGGGGCGGCAACCGGCTGCGCGGCGGGCGCGGTCGAGTCGTCGCCGGACCGGGACAGGACGACGGCCACCACCGACACCACGAACACGGATGTGACGACGGCCAGGATCCGTGCGCGTCGGTTGATCATGGGCCACTCCCCCGGTAGAGGTCACGGCGATCGTATCCATTGACGGAGACACCAACATGTGACCCAGGTCACATCGACGCACCTCATCGGACGGTAAGGTGTCGACAATCGTCACCCCCTTGCGAAGGGCCTCGCCGATGATCAGACTTCGCACACCGCAGGCCCGGCGGCTCACCACCGTGAGCCTGGCCGCGGCCGGCCTCCTCCTCGCCAGCGTCGCCACCGCCCCACCGGGGAATGCCGGGGTCGCGGCACCCTCGGCGCCCTCCGACACGGTGGACACCACCTACACCATCCCCGGCGTCGACGAGATCGTCAGCAGCCCCAACCTTCGGCAGGTCGCCAACCTGCCGAAGCAGGCCCCGCTGGACGCCACGAACAGCGACCTCGCCTTCCAGGGCCGCTACGCCTTCGCCGGCAACTACAACGGGTTCGTCGTCTACGACATCTCCCGGCCGACCGCGCCGACGGTCGTGTCGCAGGTCTACTGCCCCGGGTCGCAGAACGACATCTCCGTCCACGGCGACCTGCTCTTCCTCTCCACCGACTCGTCCCGCAGCGACGACTCCTGCAACAGCACCGGATCGTCGGCGACGCTCAAGGAGTCCTGGGAGGGCATCAAGGTCTTCGACATCAGCGACAAGGCCAACCCGCGCTACATCAAGGCGGTGGAGACGGCCTGCGGCTCACACACGCACACCCTCGTGCCGGGCACGGACCGCAAGACGGTCTACCTGTACGTCTCGTCGTACAGCCCGCGGGCGGAGTTCCCGGACTGCCAGCCGCCGCACGACTCCATCTCCATCGTCAAGGTGCCGCTGAAGAAGCCCACCGACGCGGCGGTCGTGGCCACGCCGAACCTCTTCCCGGACGGCGGCTACGAGGGCCGCCCGGGCGGGTCGGCGACCACCGGCTGCCACGACATCACCGCGTACCCGGAGAAGAACCTGGCCGCCGGCGCCTGCATGGGTGACGGCATCCTGATGGACATCTCCAACCGGGAGGCCCCGCGGGTCATCAACCAGGTCCGCGACACGGTCAACTTCGCGTTCTGGCACTCGGCCACGTTCAACAACTCCGGCACCAAGGTGATCTTCACCGACGAGCTGGGCGGCGGCGGCGCGGCCACCTGCAACGAGGCCATCGGTCCCAACCGGGGCGCCGACGCCATCTACGACATCACCGGTAGCGGCGACGCCCGGACGATGGTCTTCCGCAGCTACTACAAGATCCCCCGGCCCAACGCCGACACCGAGAACTGCGTGGCGCACAACGGCTCGCTGATCCCGGTGCTCGGGCGCGACATCATGGTCCAGGCGTGGTACCAGGGCGGCATCTCGGTCTGGGACTTCACCGACTCCGCCAACCCCCAGGAGATCGCCTTCTGGGAGCGGGGCCCGCTGTCGGCCGAACGGCTGACCGGCGGCGGTTCCTGGTCCGCGTACTACTACAACGGCTACATCTACTCCAACGACATGCAGAAGGGCTTCGACGTCCTGAAGCTGACCGACTGGCGGACCTGGACGGCGAACCTCGTCCGGTACCGCGAGCTGAACGTGCAGACCCAGCCCAGCTACCTCGGCTGGTAGTCGCACAGCGCGCCGACGGGCCCGGCCCCCACCTCGGGGGCCGGGCCCGCCCGCGTTCCACCGTGTCCGGCGCGGCCGGGGCCGGCCCGCGTCCCGGGTCTCGGGTCTCGGCGGTGGCGACCGCAGCACCGGCGGGTCGAGGACCAGGCCGCCGACGGGAGCGTCGGCCCCTGGGCCGCCGCCGGCAGGGCCGGGAGCCGGGGGGGTCAGCTCACCGGAAGCTGGTAACGCCGCTCGCCGCCGCCGGTCGCGGTGGTCAGCCGGACCTCGCCGCTGCGCAGGCCGTACGTCACCGACCAGCGGGTGTGCGACTGGCGTACGTCGTTGAGGATCTCGAACGCCGCCGGGGCGTCCGCCGTGCCGCCCGTCCGGTCGAGGGCCGCGGCGATCACGCCGTAGCGGTGGTCGGCCCGGCGACGCTGCTCGTCCACCCCGACGACCGGCACGTTGGTCAGCGCCCGCCAGTCGCCCCGCCCCTTCTCGACCGACATCTTCCCGTCGACGAACTCGACCACGGCCGACGCCCCGGTCGCGTCGGCGAGCAGGTAGTGCAGGGGTGGCCCGTCGGTGAAGTCGAGGTTGTACCGCTCGAACACGGCCACCGCCTCGTCCACCGTGGCCGCCTGGTCGAGCACCAGGCGCTGGATGCGGACCGACCCGACGGTGGCCTTGCCCGGGACGGCGACGGCCTTCGCGCCGTCGTCGGCGGCCAGCCCGATTGCCAGCCCCCGCTCGTTCATCCCGTCGAACGGCAGCAGCGGCGCGTTGAGCAGCCGTCGGTCGCCGGTCGGGTCGGGGCCCACCCCGAGGTAGGACATGTCCACCACCGAGATCGAGGCGTACCCGTCGGGAGGATCGGTGCGCAGCACCAGCGCCGGGTTGGCGTCCCAGTCGAAGTTGCGGGCGAACAACGGCCGGGCCGGGTCGCCGGTGGCGGCGAAGAGGGAACAGCCGAACGCCTTCGCCGGGCGCGCGTCGGTGCCGACCGTCGCGTCGTACGCCCCGACGTAGGTCATCTCGTACATCGGAAGGTCGTTGACCTTCCGCAGGCTGGCCAGGGTCTTCTCGACCTCGCCCGGCTCCTGCCGGGAGGCGCTGGGCGTGCCGGCGGGTGTCGGTGCTCCCGGCGGTGCCGGCGGACCGGGCTCCGCGCTGGAACAGGCGGTCACGGCGAGCAGCAGGGCGACACCGGCGCCCAGGAGAGTCCTCCGCATATCCTCTGGACGCTAGGGCAGGAATCGAGGGTTGTCCACCGGCCGATCGGTCGCCCCGGCGCGGGACCGGCGCCCCGGACGGTCAGGCGGCGGGGATCCGGTCGAGCTGCTCCCGGATCGCCTCGTCGGTCAGCGCCGGGCGGCCGCCGGGGTGGCCGACGGTGGCGCCGGCGGCCGCCACGGCACAGCGGGCGACCCGGTCGCGGGGCTCGCCGCGCAGCAGGCCGACGGTCAACGCGGCGACGAACGCGTCCCCGGCGCCGGTGCTGTCCACGGTGGGTGTCCGGCTCAGCGGCAGGAACAGCTCGCCGTCCGGCCAGACGAACGCGTTGCCCTCCCCGGCCACCTCGACCGCCAGCAGGGACGGGCCGCGCCGCAGCAGCTTGCGCCCGGCGGCGAGCCCGCCCTCGGCGTCCCGCGGCGCGTCGCCGGTGATCAGCTCGACCTCCTGCGCGTCGGCCCGCAGCACGTCGGCGAGGGCGAGCAACTCGTCGGCGTCGGCCGGGTCGGTCGGGGCGCCGTCGAGCACGACCAGCCCGCCGGCCTCCCGGGCGGTCCGGGCCGCGGCCAGGGCGGCCCGCGCCGGCTGTTGCAACTGCACCAGGACGGCCCGCGCGGCGCGCAGCGCGTCCGCCGCCCCGGCCACGTCCTCGGCGGTGAGCAGGGTGGCCTCGGGCAGGTCCTCCAGGTAGCGCCAGTGGGCCTCGGCGTCGACCACGTCGACGATGAGCCCGGTGGGGGTGCCCGGCCGGCGCAGCACCCGCGCGACGTCGATGCCGTCGGCCCGCGCCTGCGCCAGCAGCCGCTCCCCCACCTCGTCGTCGCCGACCACGGCGAGCAGCCCGACGGACGCGCCGAGCTGGGCGAGCCCGACGGCCTGGTTGGCCCCCTTGCCGCCGAGCAGCTCGCGGCGGCGCCGCACCGGGGCGCTGCCGCCGGCCTCCGGCACCTCGTCGACCAGCAACACCAGGTCGCGCGCCACCTGCCCGACCACCATCACGTCCAGCTCCGCCATGGTCCCGGTGTTACCCGGGGCGGGGCTCGGCACTCCTAGGTGGGCGCACCGGAGCTTGTGGACGGAGCCATGGCCGGCCTTCGTCGGCACCGGCCTCGGCGTGCTGGCCCTGCTGGCGGTGGTCGCGGCGGTGCCCACCCGACCGGCGCCGGACGGCCTGACCGTGGCGGCCGGCCCGTACTGGCCGGGCCTGCTGACCCCGCTGCTGCCGCTCGCGGCGACGGTCGTGGTGCTGGGCTGGGCCGAGCGCAGTCGCGGCCTCGTCGCCGCAGGGGTGTGGATCGTCCTGCTCACCGGTTGGCTCTGCACGACGTTCCCGCTGGGCTCCCTCCCGGGCTGGGCCTTCGGCGCCGACTCCCTCGGTGGTCAACTCTCCCTGCGGCCGGGCCACTGTCTTGTCCTGATGGCCCTGCCCCTGCTCGCCGTGTCGGCCGCCCGCCTGGCATCGGACCGCCGCACCGCGCGTGACTGACCAGCACCCCCCGCACCCGGCGACCGTCCTCGACGACGTCGTTCACCAGCGGGTGCGGCTCGGCATCCTCACCGTGTTGAGCGAGACCCACGAGTGCCGGTTCGCCACCCTGCGCGACGAGCTCGGGCTGACCGACGGCAACCTCAACCGGCACCTGCGGATCCTGGAGCAGGCCGAGCTACTCCAGGTGATCAAGGGGTACGAGGGCCGCCGGCCGTGCACCTGGCTGCGCCTGACCCGACAGGGCCGCACGGCGCTACGCGCGGAGGTCACCGCGTTGGAGCAACTGGTCGACCGGATCCGGGCCGCCACGGACCAGCCGGACCCCGGCTCCTGACACCGTGGGCGGCCACCGCCCGCCGTCCACCTCGCTCCACCGGGCCCGCGCCGCGGGCTCACCTGACGGACGCCGGTATGCCGCCGGGGGTGAGCCGCCGTGCGCGGGCCCGGTGGACGCTCAGGCCGGGCGGACCGGCAGTTGCAGCTCGGTGACGCCGTTCTCCGGGGCGTCCGGGCAGTAGTCGAGGTAGACCTCGCGGGCGAAGCCGTCCGCCCGGTAGCCGTGCTCCTCGATCCAGCGGGCCAGCACCTCCATGCTCCGCTCGACCTCGTCCATCGGACCCCGGTGCACGATCGTCGCCGCGGCGGCCACCGCGGGCAGGTCGACCACCGCGACGTCGGCCGCCGGACCGGGACCGGCCGCCACGGTCACCCCGGCGTGCACGACGACCGCCTCGCCGTCGGCCTCCCCCGCCGGGGCGTACCAGGCGATGCCCGGCCCGCTCGGCTGGACCCCGGCGGCGGCCAACCGGCGGACCAGCTCGGGATAGAGCGGCTGGATCACCGGGCTGATGTCGGGCGTCTGGTAACTGCGGGCGGTGGCGCTCAGCTCGGCCAGGCGAACCGGCGGGAGCTGCTTGAGTACGACGTCCTCGGTGGTCATCCGACCCTCCGTCTCGATCATCCGGAGCCGCGCCCCGATCCCGGCCAGCCGGGCGGTGTCCGCCGCCACCTGTGCCTCCAGCTGCGAACGGCGCAACCGCAACATGCCGCGCAGCTCGGCGACGTCGAGGACGTCGTCCAGGATGGCCTGGACCTGGGCCAGGGTGAAACCCAGCTCCTTGAGGGCGATCACCCGGTTGAGGCGGCGCAGCTGATCGGCCGTGTAGTAGCGGTAGCCGGTGTGCGGGTCGACCGAGGCCGGGCGGAGCAGACCGATGCTGTCGTAGTGGCGCAGCATCCGCACCGACACCCGGCCCAGTCGGGCGAAGTCTCCGATGGTGAACATGGCCCCCCTACGGTCGACGCTGACACCGTGTCAGAGTCAACCCGGGGGCGGCACCTCACCCCGGCAGCGGGGCCTCGTCGCCGCGGGTGCGGCGCGGGCCGACCAGCCGGCGCACCATCGGCGCGGCGTTCCACTTCGCCGCGCCCACCAGGTCCCGGGCGTGCTCCAGCACCGTGTAGTCGGGCCGGGCCCGGCCGGCCGCGAGCGCCCGGTCGAGGTCGTTGCCGCAGCGGGTGAGCACGCTGTCGAAGTCGCGGCGGACCGGTTCCAGCAGGTGGTAGCCGAACGACCGGTGCAGTCGGGCGAACAGCGGCTTGTACAGCCGGGCCCGCTCGTGCAGGCCGGACGAGTACGACATCGGGTTCTTCGGCCGGCGCCGGACGTAGTCGGGCAGCAGGTCGGCGAAGGCCCGCCGGACGATCCACTTCTCCTGCCCCTCGCGCATCTTCAGCCCGATCGGCAGCCGCATCGCCAGCTCCACCACGCTCAGGTCGAGAAACGGCACGCGGGCCTCCACCCCGTGCCCCATGCTGGCCCGGTCGACGCGCTGCAACTCCGTACGGCAGAGGTTGCGGATCTTGTGCAGGAAGAGCCGGCGGGACGCCTCGGGGCCGACCTCGTGGTACATCGGGTAGCCGCCGAACAGCTCGTCCGAGCCGTCCCCGGTCAGCACCACCTTCACGCCCAGCTCGCGCAGCCGGCGGAAGAGCGGCACGGAGACCACCGCGTTGATGATGTCGCCGTACTCGGTCAGCTCGGAGATCCGGATGGCCTCCCGGATGTCGGCCAGCCGGATGTCGCGCGGGCGCAGCTCGACCACCTCGTGCGGCACCCCCAGGTCCCGCGCCAGCCGCCGCGCGTACGCCACGTCGGGGCTGTCCGGCACCCCGACGGTGACCGCGACGCAGTCGGGGTGCATCTCGCGTACGTGCAGGAGGGCCAGCGAGCTGTCCAGCCCGCCGGAGAGCACCACCCCGACGGTGAGGTCGGTGTCCACCCGTGTCCGGATGCTGTCGGTGAGGGCGGCACGGACGAGCAGGGCGGCCTCGTCCGGGTCGTCCACCACCGACAGCCCGTCACCGAGGGCGAGCAGGTCGACGTACGCGCGCAGCCGGACCTGTCCGTCGGGCTCGGCCCAGCCGTGGTGCCCGGGCGGCACCTCGCCGATCGGGACGCCGTGCCCGACCAGCGCCTTCACCTCGCTGGCGACGTGCAGGCAGCCGGGCGTCCGGGCCCAGTACAGGGGCTTCACGCCGAGCGGGTCCCGGACCAGGTAGGCGCGGCCCGTGGCGCGTTCCACGACGGCGAAGGCGTACTCGCCGCGCAGCCGGGTGACCATGCCCTCGCCCCACTGCAGGAACGCCGCGAGCACGACCTCCGTGTCGCTGACGCTACGGAAGCGGTGCCCGAGCCGGACCAGCTCCGCGCGCAGCTCGTGGTGGTTGAAGACCTCGCCGTTGTAGCAGAGCAGCCACCGCTCGTCGACGGAGGTCCACGGCTGCACGGCGCGCTCCCGGTCCACCACCTTCAACCGTCGGGTGCCGGCGAGCAGGCCGTTCTCGTAGCGGGCCTCGGTGACCTCGCCGCGGGGGGCCAGGGTGGCGAGCATCCGCCGGAAGATCGCCGGGTCGGCCTCGGGGCCGAGGCTCAACGCGATGCCGCACATCGACTCAGACCCCCATTTCGGCTTCGTACGCCCGGCGCAGCCGCCGGCCGCTGGCGGGCGCGAGGCACAGGTGCCACGCCTGCCCCTCGTCGACCACGTTGACCTCGCCGGCCCGCTGCCGGGCCAGCAGCAGCTCGGCGAGGGTGTCCCGGACGCCGAAGCGGCCGAACCAGGCCAGCTCGACGTCGACCGCCCAGCCCAGGCAGTGGCCGCTGGGGACCATGGCGGCGTACCCGAGGCGGCGCAGGCGGTGCTGGTGCTCGGCGCTGCGGACCAGGCTGGTCACCCACAGCGGCGGGGTGGCGGGCGGGGTGTTGGCGGCGAACTCCCGGCCGATGTCGTTGAGCAGCGCCACGACCTCCCGGCGGGCCCGCCGGAAGCGCAGCCCGGCGGTGCGCGGCGTGGCGTCGGGCCAGAGCCGGCGGCGGGCCGCCCGCAGCCCGCGCCCGAACAGCGTCTTCGGCTGCTCCGTGTAGCAGAACCGGAGCAGGCCGCGGCGGCGCAGCCACTCCAGGTCGACCAGGTCGGGGCTGGCGTCGACCTGGGCGTCGGTGAGGAAGGTCGGCGCGTCACGCCACCACATCACGTCGACGCGGGAGAGCAGGTAGATGCGGACCAGTGCGGTGAGGTCGGCGGCGGAGCTGCGCGGGTTGGGCTGGTAGCGGGCCATCTCCAGCAGCAGCGTCTCGCGGGCGCCGACGAGCCCCTGGGGGGTGGCGTCGAGCACCGCGGCGATCGCGGGCTCGCGCAGCCGGTCGTCGATCAGCACCTGCCGCGCCGCCGTACAGGACGCCCCGGCCAGGGCACCCACCTCCACCAGCAGGTCGGCGACCGCCGCCCGGTAGGCGTCGAGGTCCGGCGGGGCGGGGCGGGGCGGCGTGCCGGGGACCCGCCGGCGGGCGCGGGCTGCGGGTGTGACGGAGGGCCCGGGCTGCTGCCCCGGACTTCGGCTGGGCACTCGCATGGTCGGGTCCTCTCTCCCGTCACGACATCACTGTGTGCATCGCCCTGCGCACAACGTAACCAGGCGCGACGGGATAAGTGCGAACAATCCTCTTATCTCCTCCTAGGGGCGGTTCCGGGGTGTGGGCGGGCACGAACGCCTAGGGCCGGGACGCGGCGCTCAACCGCTGCACCTCGGCGTACGAGGGCGGTTCCCGGTGCGGCGCGGCGCCGGACCGGACGGCGTCCAGGACGTCCAGGGCGGCGCCGAGCGCGGCCCGGAACAGCAGCGAGCCCGTGCTCACCCGGGCCACGCCGAGCGCCCGCAGCTCGTCGAGGGTGGGCCCGCCCGGGCGGTACAGCACGTTCAGCGGCAGGTCGATCCCCTCGACGAGGGCGCCGATGGTGTCGGTGTCCGGCGCCGCGGGCACGAAGATCCCGTCGGCGCCGGCATCCGCGTACGCCCTGGCCCGGGCCAGGGCCGCCGGCAGCGGGTCGGGCGTCCCCAGCCACCACGTGTCGGTGCGGGCGTTGACGAACAGGGCCGGCGCCGCGGCCTTGACGGCGGCCACCTTGGCCGCGGTCAGCGCCGGCGGGGTGAGGGTGCCGTCGGCCCGGCCGTCCTCGATGTTGATCCCGACCACCCCGAGGGCGGCCAGCTCGGCCGCCAGGTCGGCCACGGCCGCCGGGTCGTCGGCGCAGCCCGCCTCCACGTCGACGCTCAGCAGCACCGGGAGGCCGCGCAGTGCCCGGGCCAGCCGGAGGTTCTCCGCCCGGGTGGCCGCCGCCGCGTCCGGCAGCCCGGCGGCGGCGGCGACCCCGAGGCTCGTGGTGCCGACCGCCGGGTACCCGCGCGCGGCGAACGCGGCGGCGCTGGCGTGGTCCCAGGCGTTGGGCAGCAGCAGCGGCCGGTCGGCGTGGTGCAGGGCGTGGAAGGCGGCGCAGCGCTCGTTCATCGGGGTTCCCACCTCGGCACTCGTCGGGACGCGCGGCAGCGCGTGCGGTTGGTACGTCACCGGGGCGGCCGTCCGGCACCGGCGCCGCCGGATTCCTTCTTTCCGCCGACACGTCGGCCCCGGCGTGCGGCACGGACGGGTCGGACGGACGCGAGCCGGTCAGGCTCGGCCGCCGCCGGTCTCCGGTGCGGCGGCGGGCGCCAGGTCGGCCGGGGCGAGGCCGAGCGCGGCGGCCAGCGCGGGACCGCCGGCCGGGGTCAGCCGGACGGCGCGGCCACCGCCCCGGGTGAGCCAGCCCACCTCGAAGAAGCGGTCGCACAGCGCCGCGCCCAGCGCCCCGGCCAGGTGCGGGCGGCGTTCGGTCCAGTCGAGGCAGTCGCGCATCAGGGGGCGGCGGGCGGCCCGCAGCGGCGCGACCGGCACCCCGAGCCCGTCCAGCCAACCCAGCCCGGCCGGGGTCAGCGCCAGGCCGTCGGCGCCGTCGAGCAGCCCGCGGTCGAGCATCGTGTCCCGCAGCAGCACGCCGAGGCGGCCGGCCAGGTGGTCGTAGCAGGTGCGGGCGTACGCCAGGGCGGCGTCGGCGCGGGCGGCGCGCAGCGAGCGGACGGGCTGGGGCCGCGCCGGCGCGTGGCCGGCCAGGTCCTCGATCAGCTGGGCCACCGAGGGGCCGGCGAGCCGGACGTAGCGGTGCCGCCCCTGCCGCTGCTCGACCAGCAGACCACCCCGGACCAGGCGGGTGAGGTGGTCGCTGACGGTGGAGGGCGCCACCCCGGCGAGCCGGGCCAACTCGCCGGCCGCCCACGCCCGGCCGTCGAGCAGGGCCAGGCAGATGCGGGCGCGGGTGTCGTCGGCGAGCAGGGCGGCGAGCCGGGCCAGGGTCGGGCCGTCCGTGGCGGTGGGGGTCACGCACCCATGCTGGCACGGACACGTTGCGGTGCCCACCGAAGCGTCGCCCGCGCCTTTACAACGTTGTATCCAACGTTGTAGAAACGGATCCAGTGATCCAGGTCGACTTCTCCTTACCCGAGGCAGGTCTGATGGGACATCTCCGCCGCGCCGGCGCGCTCGCCGCCGCCATCGCTCTGGCCCTGGCCGCGACGGCGTCCGCGCCGGCCGCCGCCGCGTCCGACCCCCGTTACCGCAACCCGGTCTCGGCCGGGTTCGCCGACACCTTCGCCGACCCGGTGGTCGTCCGTGGTGAGGACGGTTTCTGGTACGCGTACGGCACCACCGACCCGCTGCGCGAGGGCGAGGGGACCTTCCACCGGGTACCCACCGCCCGCTCCGCCGACCTGGTCGACTGGACGTACGTCGGGGACGCCTTCGGCGCCGACCAGCGCCCGGCGTACGCGGCGCCCGGCGCCGGCTTCTGGGCCCCCGACGTGCGTCGGGTCGGCGACCGCTGGGTCATGTACGTGACCGTCACCGACACCACCGTCTCCCCCGAGGGCGGCGACTTCGCCGTCGGCGCGGCCACCGCGCCCACCCCGACCGGCCCGTGGACCTTCGCCGGCGAGCCCGTGGTCGCGCCCCGCCCCGGCGGTGGCGGCGGCTGGCTGTGGACCATCGACCCGAGCCAGTTCACCGACGTCGACGGCCGGCACTACCTCTACTACGGCAGCTACTACGGCGGCATCTCCGTCACCGAACTCTCCCCCGACGGGCTGCGCGCCGTCGGCACGCCGACGCCGGTCGCCATCGACAACAAGTTCGAGGGCAGCTACGTGCTGCGCCACGACGGCTGGTACTACCTGTTCGCCTCCACCGCCAACTGCTGCGCCGGCCCCGCCACCGGCTACTCCGTCCACGTCGGCCGGTCACGCAGCCCGCGCGGGCCCTTCGTGGACCGCGACGGCATCCCGCTGACCGCCTCCCGGGCCGGCGGCACCCCCGTACTCGCCCAGAACGGCAACCGCTGGATCGGCACCGGCCACAACGGCTTCCTGACCGACCTGTCCGGCCAGGACTGGATCGTCTACCACGCCATCGACCGGGCCGACCCGTACCTGGACGAGCCGTTCGGCATCAACGAGCGGCCGATGCTGCTGGACCGCCTCGACTGGATCGACGGCTGGCCGACCGTGAACGCCGGCGCCGGCCCGTCGGAAGGCACCCGGCCCGCGCCGGTCACCACCGGCCGGGTGGACGAACGCTTCGACGCCGGCCTCGCCGGCTGGCGCGGCACCGCCGGGGACTGGCGGGTCGCCGACGGCCGGCTCACCGGCAGCGGCACGCTGACCGGCCGTACGACCGTCGGCGGGGACGTGCGCGCGGAGGTCGACCTGCGGCCCGCCGCCACCGGGGCGGCCGGGCTCACCCTCGGCGACCGCGTCGCGGTGCGGGTGGACACCGCCGCCGGCAGGCTGGTCGCCCGGGACGGTGCCCGCACCGCGAGCGCGCCGCTGCCCGCCGGCTTCGACGCGGCGGCCGGGCACAACCTCGCCGTCGAGGTACGCGGCCGGCAGCTCACGGCCGAGCTGAGCCCGGCCCGGCTCGGGGACCAGGTGGCGGCACTGTCGCTGCGGCTGGACCGGCCGGTCGTCGGCCGGATCGCGCTGACCGCCACCGGCGGGGACGCCCGGTTCGACAACGTCAGCGTCGCCCGGCTGCACCGGCCGGTGCGGCACGCCGCGCCCGAGCCCCGGGTCGGCGGCCTGCTGCCGGCGTTCTCCGACGAGTTCACCGACGGGCTCGACCCGGCGTGGCGGTGGGTCCGGCCGGACCCGGCGGCCACCGTGTCCGGCGGGACGCTGCGCTGGCCCGTGCAGGGCGCCGACCTGACCGGCACCGGCAACAGCGCCGGCGTGCTGCTGCGCGACGCGCCGACGGGCGACTACGTCGTGGAGACGAAGGTGACGCTCGACCTCGGCGAGGAGACCGTGCGCAACTACCAGCAGGCCGGCCTGGTCGCCTACGTCGACGACGACCGCTTCGCCCGGTTGGCGCAGGTCGCCATCTGGAACACCCGCCAGGTCGAGTACGGCTACGAGCTGCCCTTCGCCGGCCGGCCGGTCTACGGTGGCAACATCGTCGGCACCCCGGCGACCACCACCTGGCTGCGGCTGGCGCACCGGGTCGACCCGGCCACCGGCGAGCACGAGTTCCGGGCCGGCTCCAGCCGGGACGGGCGGAACTGGACGTGGGGCGGGGTGTGGACCTTCCCCGCCGACACCACCCCGCGGATCGGGCTGGTCGCCCACGGCGGCGCCGAGCCGGCGCTCACCGCGCAGTTCGACTACGTGCGCTTCCACCGCTGAACGGGTCGGGCCCGGGCCGGGGCGGTTGCGGGCGGTCGGTCAGAGCCAGCCGTTGTCCCGGGCCGTCCGCGCCGCCTCCGCCCGGCTCGTCGCACCGAGCTTCTGCACCGCCGCGGCGAGGTAGTTGCGGACCGTACCGCTGGACAGGTGGGCCCGGCGGGCGACCACCGCGACCGGGGCGCCGTCCTCGGCCAGCCGCAGCGTGTCCAGCTCGCGCGGGGTCAGCGGGCACGGCGGGATGGTCAACGCGTCGGCGGCCAGCGCCGGGTCGACGTACCGGCCGCCGGCGTGCACCCGCCGGATCACGTCGGCGAGCGCCCCGCCGGGCGCGCCCTTGGGCAGGAACCCACGGGCCCCGGCGGTGAGCGCGCGGGCCAGGTGTGCCGGCCGCCCCTGGCCGGTGAGGATCACCACCGCGCAGGACGGCAGCACCCGGGCCAGCTCGGCGGCGACCTGGAAGCCGTCGGGGCCGGGCATCGCCAGGTCGACGACGGCCACGTCGGGGCGGTGCGCCAGGGCGGCGGTCACGGCGGCCCCGCCGTCGGCCGCCTGCGCCACCACCGTCAGGTCCTCCTCGAGGTCGAGCAGGGCGGCGAGGGCGGCCCGGATCAGCTCCTCGTCGTCGGCGAGCAGGACCCGGATCATGACGCCGTCGGGACGGTCGCCTCGACGGTGAAGACACCGTCCTCCCGGTGCGTGCGCAGCTCCCCGCCGGCGGCGGCCAGCCGCTCGGCCAACCCGCGCAGGCCGTGGCTGTGCCGGTCGGGCGCGCCGGCCGCGCCCGCGCCGTCGTTGGTCACCGTCATCCGCGCCACGTCCGCCTCCTGGTCGATCTCGATCCGGCACCAGCCGGCCCGGCTGTGCCGCAGCACGTTGGTGCCGGCCTCGCGCAGCACCGCCGCGAGCTGGGCGGCCGCCTCCGCCGGCAGCTCGCCGGCGGGCGGCACCACGGTGCACCGCACCCCGGAGGAGCGCAGCACCTGCCCGACCGCGGCGACCTGCTCGGCGAGGTCGACGCGGCGGTAGCCGTGCACCGTGCGGCGCAGCTCGGTCAGCGCGGTGGCGGCCAGCCGCTGCGCCTCGGCCGCCTCCCGGCCGGCCCGCTCCGCGTCGGTCGCCGCGAGCCGGGCGGCGAGTTCGGCCTTCAGCGCGATGACGGTGAGGTGGTGCCCGAGCAGGTCGTGCACGTCGCCGGCGAAGCGCAGCCGCTCCTGCGCCGCCGCGAGGCTCGCCTGGGCGAGCTGCCCTCGGCCGGCCTGCACCAGCAGCTCCCAGAACCACACCTGGAACCCGTTCACCGCGGCGATGCCGAGGCCGACGCCGCCGCTGATCACCAGGGACCGACCCACGGGCGTCCCGGTCGCCGTCGCCACCGCCGCGGCGACCGGCAGGGCGGCGACCGCCACGGGAACCACCATCCGCAACCGGGCGACCAGCGGCACCGCGCCGACGACCGCCGCGCCCAGCCAGGCCCAGGTGGGCCACGCACCGGCGGCGACCGGCGCCACCAGCGGGACGCTCAGCACCGCCACGGCGGCGAACGCCACGCGGCACCGGCGGCGGACCCGGTCCGCCACGTCCGGTGTCACGGTCGTGTACACGGCCACGGCCAGCACCACGGCGACGGCGGCGAGCCCGACCGCACCGAGCGCCACCCGCAGGCCCGACGGCTCCCGGGTCAGCCCGACCGCGGGCAGGAACAGGCCGGAGGCCACCCCGGTGGCGAGGGACGCCGTCGCGCCGGCCCGGGCCCGGCGCAGGCGCCGGTCCGGTCCGGTCACCGTCGGGTCGAACGCCACGGTCCGAATGGTAGGGCGCGGCGGCGGCCCACCGCCGTACGCGGGACGCACGGATCGGCGGTGCGTTCCGCACGGTCGACCGGTGACACGGCGCGGGTGTCCGGCGCGGGTGTCCGCGCGCAGGCTCGAAGGCATGACGGAGACGACGACGAACGCCAACCCGACGGCACCGCACGTCGGTCACGCGCGACCGCGCGCCGCGCTGCTGCGGCACCTGTTGGAGATGGCGCTGGCCATGATCGCCGGGATGCTGCTGCTCGGGCCGCTCCGCGCGGCCGTCGGCACATCGCTCGGCTTCTCTCCCGACCTCGGACGGGCCGACGTCGGCGCCGTGCTGATGGCGACGGACATGAGCGTCGGCATGGCGGTGTGGATGCGGTACCGGAGGCACTCCTGGGCCGCCGTCGGGGAGATGACCGTGGCGATGTACCTGCCGGTGCTGGTGCTGTTCGTACCCTTCCGGGCCGGGCTGGTCGGCGCGGACACCCTGCTCCTCGGCAGCCACCTGCTGATGCTCCCGGCGATGGCGCTCGCGGTGCTGCGCCGACGGGCCGAATACGCCCGGCACCCGGCCGCCGCCCGCCCGGTCCCGCGGCACCGGCTGGTCGCGGCGCTGGCGCGCCGCTGGCCGACCGGGCTCGCCCTGCTGATAACGCTGGACATGCTCTTCTCCCCGTGGGTGCCCCCGGCGCTGTTCCTGGTGGCGCTGCCGGCGGCCTACCTGGTCATCGGCGCGGTGCGCGGGCAGCTGGGCGAGCGCCGGATGCTCGTCCTCCAGCTGGCCGGGCTGGCCGGCTGGGCGGCGCTGGCCCTGGTCGCCACCCTGGTCGACCGCGAGCTGGCCGGCTGGCTGGTGGCCGCCGGCTGGTTCGGCCACGTGGCCTGGGACGTGGTGCACCACCGCGCGAACCGGGTCGTCCCGCGCGGCTACGCCGAGTGGTGCGCGGTCTTCGACACGGTCGTCGGGCTCTCGGTCGTGCTGGCCCTGCTGACCCGCTGACCCCCGCCGGGGTGGGTCGCCGGCACGGGGCGGCGACCCACCCCGGGCGGGCTGTTGTGCCGGTCGGCGAAACCGCCGGCCGGGGATGATGAAAAGCTTGCCGCATGAGTTCCGCACCCGTACGGCACGACCCACCGACCGACCCCTCCCCGGACGCCCCCGACGAGGCGACCGCCTTCGCGGATCTCGGGCTGCGCGCCGAGCTGCTGGGCGCGCTGTCCGCCCTCGGCTACGAGGAGCCCACGCCGATCCAGCGGGAGGCGATCCCTCCCCTGCTGGCCGGTCGGGACCTGCTCGGGCAGGCGGCCACCGGTACGGGCAAGACAGCCGCGTTCGCCCTGCCGCTGCTGCAGCGGATGCCCGACGAGCGGCCCGGCGACCCGGTGGCGCTGGTGCTGGTCCCGACCCGGGAGCTGGCGGTGCAGGTGTCGGAGGCGTTCCACCGCTACGGCAAGGACCTGGGCACCCGGGTGCTGCCCATCTACGGCGGGCAGCCGATCGGCCGGCAGCTGCGCGCCCTGGACATGGGCGTGGACGTGGTGGTGGCGACCCCGGGCCGGGCGCTGGACCACATCGCCCGGGGCACGCTCAACCTGGGCTCGCTGGCCACGGTCGTGCTCGACGAGGCCGACGAGATGCTCGACATGGGCTTCGCCGAGGACATCGAGGCGATCCTGGAGCACACGCCCGCGCAGCGGCAGACGGTGCTGTTCTCGGCGACGATGCCGGCGCGGATCGACGGGCTGGCCCGCCAGCACCTGACCGACCCGGTGCGCATCCTCATCGCCCGGGAGCAGCCGGTGGCCGGCGAGGCGCCCCGGGTGCGGCAGAGCGCGTACATCGTCGCCCGGGCGCACAAGCCGGCGGCGCTGGGCCGGGTGCTGGACGTCGAGTCCCCCACCGCGGCGATCGTCTTCTGCCGCAGCCGGGAGGAGGTCGACCGGCTCACCGAGACCATGAACGGCCGGGGCTACCGGGCCGAGGCGCTGCACGGCGGGATGAGCCAGGAGCAGCGCGACCGGGTGATGGGCCGGCTGCGCACGGGCACCGCGGACCTGCTGGTGGCCACCGACGTGGCCGCCCGCGGCCTCGACGTCGAGCAGCTCACCCACGTCGTCAACTACGACGTGCCGTCGGCCCCCGAGTCGTACGTGCACCGGATCGGCCGGGTGGGCCGCGCCGGGCGGGAGGGTGTGGCGATCACCCTCGCCGAGCCGCGCGAGCACCGGATGCTCAAGACCATCGAGCGGGTCACCGGCCAGCGGATCACCATCGACAAGATCCCGACGGTGGCGGACATGCGCACCCGGCGGCTGGAGCTGACCCAGGGCGCGCTGCGGGAGAGCCTGCTGGAGGACGACCTCGACCCGTACCGGGCGATCGTGGAGTCGTTGACCGACGAGTTCGACCTGGTGGAGGTGGCGCTCGCGGCGGTGAAGCTGGCGCACGAGGCGACCTCGCCGGGCGCCGAGGACGAGGAGGAGATCCCGCAGGTCCCGGTCCGGGGCCCGCGCGAGGGGCGGCCGGAGGGCGGCGGCCGGGGCGAGCGGCGCGGCGGTGGCCGGCCCCGCACCGGCGGCACCACGCAGGTCTTCATCGGCCTCGGCCGGCGTGCCGGGGTCCGCCCGCAGGACCTGGTCGGCGCGATCACCGGCGAGACGAGGGTCAGCGGCCGGGACATCGGCTCGATCGAGATCGCCGACCGGTTCTCGCTGGTGGAGGTGCCCTACGCCGTGGCCGACGAGGTGATCGCGGGACTGCGCGGCAGCACGATCAAGGGCCGCAAGGCGACCGTACGCCGGGATCGTGACGGTGACGGCGGCGGCGAGCGCCGCTTCGACGGGGCCGACCGGCGCGAGCGCCGCGACCGCGACTTCGGCGACCGGCGCGACCGGCGCTGACGACGACAACGCCGTCCCCGCCGGCGACCCGGCAGCACTGACGCACCGAGGCCCCCGCTGTTCCGGGCGGGGGTCTCGTCGCGTCCGCGCGGCGGTCAGTCGGCCGGCTCGGCGGCCACCCGTTCGGCGTGCTCCTGCTGCACGGCGCGAGCGGTGGTGAGGAAGTCGACGATCGTCTCGAGCTGTCCGTGGTCGTACCGCGTCAGCGCCCGCAGGCCGGCCTCGCCGACCGGCCGGTAGATCCTCCGCTCGGCCGCCCGGGCCGCCTCGGTCGCCTCGACCAGCACCCGACGCCGGTTGGCGGCGTCCCGGGTACGCGCCACCAGACCGACCCGTTCCAGCCGGTCGATGACGGTGGTGGTGGCCGCCGGGCTGAGCCGCAGCGCCGCCGTCAACTCGCCGGCCGTCACCGGCCCGCGGCCGAGGACGACGTCCAGTGCCCGTAGATCCGTCCGGTTGATCCCCAGCCGGCCGGCCGCCGCCTCGTCGAAGGCGTCGAAGCTCTGCTGCAGCAGCCGGATCTCCCGCGCCACGTGGTACACCAGCTCACTTTTCGACATTCGAATCTTCCTGCTAACTTAGATTTCGACAGTCGAACTTTAGCAGGGAGCGACCATGACCGAGAACGACCGCAGGGAGATCCGCGAGCTGTTCGACCGGCTGCTACGGGCGTGGACCGACAACGACGCGGTCGCGTACGGCGCCTGCTTCACCGAGGACTCCGACTACGTGTCGTACGACGGCACCCGGGCGGTCGGGCGGGCACCGATGCAGGACGCGCACGACCGGCTCTTCCGGGGCGTACTCGCCGGATCGGCGCTGGTCGGCGAGGTGGAGTCGATCCGGGCGGTGACCGCCGACGTGGCCGTCGTGCACGGCACCGGCTCGGTGCTGATGCCCTGGCGCACCCGGCTGCCCCGGCGCCGGCTGTCCCGCCAGACCCTGGTCGCCGTGCGGACGCCGGCCGGGTGGCGGTTCACCGCGCTGCACAACGGTCGGGTCCGCCCGATCGGGATCCCCGCGCCCGACTCCGCACCGGCCCGGCTGTCCCGCACGATGGGGCGGTACGCCCGACGGCTCGGGCTGGGCCGCGCCTGACCGGCGGGACCCGCACACGCGGCGGCCCCCGACGCCCGTGGGCGTCGGGGGCCGGGCGGCGGGCCGGTCAGGCCGCGGTCAACGCCTGGCCGCCCAGGGCGTCCGCGTCGACGTCGGCGGGGCGCAGCGCCAAGGCGAGCACGTCGGCGACGTCGGCGAGGGTGTGGACCGTCAGCGCCTCACGGACCTCGGCCGGCAGGTCGTCGAGGTCCGGCTCGTTGCGGGCCGGGATGATCACCTCGGTCAGGCCGGCCCGGTGGGCGGCGAGCAGCTTCTGCTTCACCCCGCCGATGGGCAGCACCCGGCCGGAGAGGGTCACCTCGCCGGTCATCCCGAACTCGGGGCGCACCGGCCGGCCGGCGGCCAGCGAGGCGAGGGCGGTGACCATGGTGATGCCGGCGCTGGGGCCGTCCTTGGGCACCGCGCCCGCCGGCACGTGCAGGTGGATCCGCCGCCCGGCGAGGGCGTTCGGGTCCAGCCCGAGCCGGCGCCCGTTGGAGCGCAGGTACGACAGCGCGATGTGCGCGGACTCCTTCATCACATCGCCGAGCTGGCCGGTCAGGGTCAGCCCCGGCTCGCCCTCCATGCTGGTGGCCTCGATGAAGAGCACGTCGCCGCCGGCGCCGGTGACGGCCAGGCCGGTCGCCACGCCGGGCACCGCCGTCCGCTCCGCCGACTCCGGGGTGAACTTCGGCCGCCCGAGGTAGGTGGCGAGGTTGTCGGCGTCGACGCGGACCGGCGCCGGGTCGGTGGCCAGGGCCACCGCGACCTTGCGGAGGATCTTCGCCAGCGACCGTTCGAGCTGGCGCACGCCGGCCTCCCGGGTGTACTCGCCGGCGATCCGGGCGAGGGCGTCGTCGCCGACGCCGACCTCCTCGACGGTCAACCCGGCCCGCTCCCGCTGCCGGGGCAGCAGGTGGTCCCGGGCGATGGCGACCTTCTCCTCCTCGGTGTACCCGTCCAGGGTGACCAGCTCCATCCGGTCCAGCAGCGGGCCGGGGATGGCCTCCACCACGTTGGCGGTGGCCAGGAAGAGCACGTCGGAGAGGTCGAGGTCGACCTCCAGGTAGTGGTCGCGGAAGGTGTGGTTCTGCGCCGGGTCGAGCACCTCCAGCAGGGCGGCGGCCGGGTCGCCGGAGTAGCCGACGGCCAGCTTGTCGACCTCGTCGAGGAGCACGACCGGGTTCATCGAGCCGGCCTCGCGCAGGGCGCGCACGATCCGGCCGGGCAGCGCGCCGACGTACGTGCGGCGGTGGCCCCGGATCTCGGCCTCGTCGCGGACGCCGCCGAGGGAGACCCGGACGAAGTTGCGGCCGAGCGCGCGGGCGACCGACTCGCCGAGGCTGGTCTTGCCGACGCCGGGCGGGCCGGCGAGGGCGAGCACCGCGCCGGAGCCGCGGCCACCGACGACGCCGAGGTTCCGCTCGGCGCGCCGGTTGCGCACCGCGAGGTACTCCAGGATGCGGTCCTTCACGTCGGCCAGGCCGGCGTGGTCGGCGTCGAGCACCGCGCGGGCCGCGGCCAGGTCGGTGTTGTCCTCGGTACGGATGCTCCACGGCATCTCCAGCACCGTGTCGAGCCAGGTGCGGATCCAGCCCGCCTCCGGGGACGCGTCGCTGGCCCGCTCCAGCTTGCCGACCTCGCGCAGCGCCGCCTCGCGGACCTTCTCGGGCAGGTCGGCCGCCTCGACGCGGGCCCGGTAGTCGGCGGAGCCGTCCGGTTCGTCCTCGCCGAGCTCCTTGCGGATGGCGGCGAGCTGCTGGCGCAGCAGGAACTCCCGCTGGGACTTCTCCAGCCCCTCGCGGACGTCGGTGTTGATCTGCTCGGCGATCTCCTGCTCGGCCAGGTGGTCCTTCACCCAGCCGACGAGCAGTTCCAGCCGGGCGGTGACGTCCGGCGCGGCGAGCAGCTCGGTCTTCTGGGCGAGGCTGAGCCAGGAGACGTAGCCGGCGGAGTCGGCCAGCTCGGAGAGGTCGGTCATCCGCTCGATCGCGTCGATGACCTGCCAGGCGCCGCGCTGCTGGAGCACGGACGTCATCAGGGCGCGGTACTCGCGGGCGAGTTCGCGGGCGCGGCCGGCGGGGGCCGGTTCGTCGAGTTCGGTGGCCTCGACCCAGAGGGCGGCGCCGGGTCCGGGAACGCCGGAGCCGATCCGGGCGCGGGAGAGGCCGCGAACGACGGCGGCCGGTTCGCCGCTGGGCAGCCGGCCGACCTTCTCGATGGTGGCGACCGCGCCGACGGGGCCGTACTCGCCGTCGAGGCGGGGCACGGCGAGGAGGGTGCCCTCGCCGGTGGCGCGGGCCGCGTCGACAGCGGCCTGGGTGGTGGGGTCGAGGGTCACCGGGATGACCATGCCGGGCAGCAACACGGCGTCGGTCAGGGGCAGTACCGGAAGAGTTGCCATCGAACACCTGCTATCGCGTTGAGTTGAGCGTGTCCAACTCAAGTAACAAAGCGTTCCCCTTGTTCCGCACTGTGACCCAGACCACTTCCCCGCACCACCGGCCGCGTCGGGAGCGGCGGCTCACGCACCGGGCCGCCGACTCCGGCGACCGTCACGGCGAGCGGGATCGCGAGGCTGGCCAGCGCCAGGGCGGCGACCGAACTCCCCCGCCTTTGCGCCGGCCGCGCCGATTTCCCGCGATAACGCGACCCGCCGAAATGAAAACGACGCGTATTCTTGCGCAATTGCCGTGGGATAGGTCAAACTTTGACCACACCCCGCCCCACACAGGGAGTAATTGGCGATGGCGAGAAAAGTAATCACTGTTCTGACCGACGACCTCGACGGCGGAAAGGCCGACCGGACCGTCGAGTTCAGTCTGGACGGCGTGGCGTACACCATCGACGTCTCCGACGAGAACGCGGGCGTGCTGCGGAAAGCTCTCGACCCGTACATCAGCGCTGGCCGGCGGATCGGCCGCGGCACCGTCGACGTCGGACGGGCGCCCCGTCGGGCGGGCGCCCAGGGCGGCGCGGGAATGGACCGGGAGCAGAACCGGGCCATCCGGGAATGGGCCGTCAAGAACGGCTACAAGATTTCCGAGCGCGGCCGCATCCCGGTCGAGGTCGCCGAGGCGTACAAGAACCGCTGACCTGGCGCCGGGTTCACGCTCGCGTCCACGCGGGGTCACGCTGCGGAATCAGCGGGGCCCCGCCGGTCTTTTCCCACGGCCGTCCATTCGCACGGCCCGCGCCCGGCGGCGGACGCATTCGCGGGCGGCGCATTAGCCGAGCCGCCCCGACGGATCGCCGGGCGACTCCCGAGTGGCCGCGCCGGGCGGATTCCCGCGACCGCACGGAAACCGGATCCGGCCGAGGACCGGCGACTCACCCGGACGGCGAAGGGGCAGGTGGTGACCGGGCGACTCCGGCCGCACGTGATCACCACCACGATTCGTGCCCGCGCGACCCGAGACCGTCGCACCCCCGGAGTGTAATGAGCGACAGCTTTGTCGGGCATTACGCAAACGCATCTCGGGGGTGGCGGATGACGCGCTGGTGGAGCCAGACGGCCGGCGGGTTGCCCCGCACGTTCTGGTACCTCTGGACGGCCACGCTGATCAACCGGCTGGGTAGCTTCGTCGCCATCTACCTCGGCGTCTACCTGGTCTCGGTGCGGGGCTTCAGCCCCGCGTACGCCGGAGTGGTGATCGGGTTGCACGGGGCCGGCAGCGCGGCGGGGAGCGTGCTCGGCGGGGTCGTCGCGGACCGGTGGGGGCGGCGGCCGGCGATGCTGGTCGGCAACGTGGCAGCCGCCGCGGCGGCGGTGTCGCTGGGCCTGAGCGACCACCCCACGGCGGTCGCGGCGCTCACCCTCCTGCTCGGGCTCTTCCTCGGCGTCGCCCGGCCGGCCTTCACCGCCACCATCATCGACGTGGTGGGCGAGCGGGACCGGCTGCGCGCCCTGACGCTCAACTACTGGGCGATCAACATCGGGTTCGCCGTCGCCGCGACCGTCGCCGGCCTGCTGGTCCGCGCCGATCCGCTGCTGCTGTTCGTGGTCAACGCGGCGGTGCTGCTCGGCACCGCCGCGCTGATCGGGTTGAAGGTGCCCGAGTCGCGCCCCGCCCCGGTCACCGTCGGGCAGTTCACCCGCGCCGACTCCGGCGGGCTCGGCACCGTGCTGCGCGACCGGGTCTTCCTGACCTTCACCGCCCTCACCGGGCTGGCCTGGCTCTGCATCCAGGGCAGCGTGATGCTCCCCGTCGCGTTGCAGGCCGACGGCCTGCCGGCGTCGGCGTACGGGCCGGTCATCGCGGTCAACGGACTGATGATCGTGCTGGGGCAACTCTTCGTGCCCCGGCTGGTCGGCCGCTTCGACCGGTCCCGCACCATCGCCGCCGCCGTCGTGGTGGTCGGCGCCGGCTTCGCGCTGACCGCGCTGGCCGACGCGGTGTGGTTCTACGCGTTCACGGTCGCCGTCTGGACACTCGGCGAGATGCTGATGACCCCGGCGAACTCGGCGCTGACGGCGGACCTGTCGCCGGCGGCGCAGCGCGGCCGCTACCAGGGGGTCTACTCGCTCGGCTACGCCTTCGCCAGCTTCGCCGGGCCGACCCTCGGCGGGCTGGTGGCCGCCCGGTTCTCCACCGACGCCCTCTGGCTGGGCCTGTTCGGTCTGGCCCTGCTGGTGGCCGCCGGCAACCTCCTCGCGGTCCGCTCCCGGGCCAGGCGGATCGAGGCCCTGCGGGCCGGCGCCACCCCGACCGCCGCCCCCGGCCGGACGGCGGCAGCGCCGGCCTGAAGACGGCCGGGGCCGCCGGGGTACGCCCGTGCGGCGCCGGGGTGGGTCAGTCCGCGCAGAGGTGCGCGAAGGCGAACCCGTGCGCCATCTCGGCACGCCGCGATTCGAGCCGCCGGATGTCGGCGAGCAGCTCCTCGCGGGACGTCAGGACCGGCTCGGCCGTCTCCAGCTCGCGCAGCCGCTGACCGACGGCCATCGCCGCCAAGTCCTCGGCCAGGCGGGCCGGGTCCACGCCGGCGGAGACCCGCTGCTCGTGCACCGTCACCCGCTCCACGAGGCAGGCGCCGGGACGCACCTCGACCCAGCTCCACCCCTCGGCCGGCCCGCCCCGCCAGCTCAGGTGCAGCCCCCGGACGATCGGGTCCACCAGCCCCCGCGACACGTACGCGTCGACCGCCGCGGCCCGGGCCAGCGCGCCGAGGTCGTTGACGTGGCCCGTCCGCCCGTCGGGCAGCCGGCCGACGATGTCGCGGAACCCGATCGGGGGCACGTCCCCCGCCTCCGGCTCCCCCGCGCCGAGCGCCGCGTAGGCGCGGGCGTCGATCACGTACGCCACGATCCGCCGCCCGTGCTCGTCGGCGCGCAGCGTGGGCGACCCGATCCGCAGCACCGCCAGGCCGACCGCCTCGGCGACCACGTTCTTCATCCGCTCGGCGCGCTGCCCGGCGGAGCCGGCGGGCGCGACCGGGCCGACCTCGACGGCGAAGACCGGTCGGGCCGTGTCGGCGGCGCAGACGACGAAGTCGTAGCCCTCCCGGGTGGCCGTGCTCCACTGGTGGCCGGTGATGCCGCTCGGCCGCCGGTGGGTGAATTCGCCGAGACGGCGGGCGCCGTACACGAGCTGGCCGGCCCGGGTGAGCAGCGGGCCGCGACCGCCGTCCCCGGTCACCGCGCGCAGCCAGGAACCGTCCCCGCCACCGGTGCTCGTCATCCGTGTGATCCGTCCGTCCTGCCGTCGCCCCGGGCCGACTCGTCGGCCCGGGGCGAGTCTAGGCCGTCGATCATGGCCGGAGCCCGGGTGGTGCGGCGGGGCGGCCCGGGCGAGGAATTCGGTTGAGCCGGCCGGGGCCGGGCCGGTGGGATGGGCCGGTGACGCCCTTCCTGAGCACCGACCGGCTGGTGCTGCGCGAGTTCACCCCCGACGACGCGGAACTCCTCGTCGAGCTGGACGGCGACCCCGAGGTGACGCGGTACCTCACGGGCGGGCGTCCCACCCCGCCGGAGGTGGTCCGGGAGCGGACCCTGCCCCGGATCCTCGCCCACTACCGGCGGCCGCCGGGGCTGGGCTGGTGGGCGGCGCTGGGCCGGGGGTCGGGCGAGTTCCTGGGCTGGTTCGAGTTCCGCCCGACGCGCGACGGCGACGCCCGCGAGGTGGAGATGGGCTACCGCCTGCGCCGGGCGGCCTGGGGCGGCGGCCTCGCCACCGAGGGCTGCCGGGCGCTGGTCGACAAGGGCTTCACCGAGTTGGGCGTGGAACGGGTCACCGCGAACACGATGACCGTCAACGCGGCCTCCCGCCGGGTGATGGAGAAGTCCGGGCTGCGCCTCGTGCGCACGTACGTCGGGGACTGGCCGGAGATGATCGACGGGGCGGAGCACGGCGAGGTCGAGTACGCGCTGACCCGGCAGGAGTGGCTTTCCGCCGGCGCCGGGGCATGATCGAGCGGGACCGGTTGTCGACAGGGGGTGCGCGGTGCGGGTCGTGTCGCTGGTGCCGTCGCTGACCGAGGCGGTGGCGCTGACCCTGCCCCACCTGCTGGTCGGGGCCACCGACTGGTGCACCCACCCGGCGGGGCTGGACGTGGCGCGGGTCGGTGGCAGCAAGTACCCCGACCTGGACCGGGTGCTCGCGCTACGGCCGGACGTGGTGCTGCTCAACGTCGAGGAGAACCGCCGCGTCGACGCCGAGGCCCTGGCCGCGGCCGGCGTGCCGGTGCGGGTCACCTACCCGCGGACCGTCGACGAGGCGCTCACCGAGCTGGGCGACCTGCTCCGCGAGCTGGGCGCGCCGGCGGAGCCGGAGTGGCTGGTGGCGGCCCGCCGGGCGTGGGCCGCCCCGCCGGCGGTCGGGCCGCCCCGCCGGGCGGTGGTGCCGGTCTGGCGTCGCCCGTGGGTGGTGCTGGGCGCCGACACGTTCGCCGGGGACGTGCTGCGCCGACTCGGCGTCACCAACCTGTACGCCGACGACGCCGAACGTTATCCCCGACCGAGCCTCGACGAGCTGCGCGCCCGCGAGCCGGAGCTGGTGGTGCTGCCGGACGAGCCGTACCGGTTCACCGCCGACGACGGGCCGGAGGCGTTTCCCGGCGTCCCGTGCGCGCTGCTCTCCGGGCGGCACCTGACCTGGTACGGCCCGTCCCTGGCCGCGGCCCCCGCCCTGCTGTCCGCCCAGCTCGCCGACCCGGTCGTCCGGCCGGGCTGACCGCCCGGGCGCGTCGCCCGGCCGGTCGACACGTCGGTCGGGTCAGGAGCCCGCGTGCCGGCGCTCCCGACGGGCGGCGAGCACGCTCCAGCCGATCGCGACCGACAGGGTCAGCATCACCACGGCGAGGGTGAGCCAGACCGGCAGCTTCCCCACCGGCGTCTCGGCCAGGATCAGCTTCCCCCCGGCGAAGGCCAGCAGGACGGCCAGCCCGTACCGCAGGTAGCTGAAGTGCCGCAGCAGCCCGGCCAGGCAGAAGTAGAGACTGCGCAGCCCGAGCACGGCGAACGCCGTCGCCGTCCAGACCAGGAACGTGTCGGTGGTGATGGCCAGGATCGCCGCCACCGAGTCGATCGCGAAGACCACGTCGGTGGCCTCGATCGCGATCAGGGCGACCAGCAGCACGGTGGCCCTGCGCCGGCCGTCGACCCGGACGGTGAACCGGCCGCCGTGGTAGCGCGGCTCGGTGGGCACCAGCCGCCGGAACAACCGGACCGCGACGTTGCGGTCCGGTTCGACGTCCGGCTCCCCGCGCACCGCGAGCCGCCACCCGGTCCAGACCAGGAAGGCGCCGAGCACGATCCCGGCCCAGGCCAGCCGCTCCAGCAGCGCGGCACCAGCGAAGATGAAGGCCAGCCGGAACGCGAGGGCCCCGACGACCCCCCAGAAGAGCACCTTGTGCTGGTAACCGGCGGGCACCCGGAAGTAGCCGAACAGCAGCGCGAAGACGAAGACGTTGTCGACCGAGAGCGCCTTCTCCAGCAGGTAGCCGGAGAAGTACGCCACGGCCGGATCGCCGCCCCGCCAGAGCCAGACCACCAGGCCGAAGGTGAGCCCGGCGGTGATCCAGACGCCGCTCCACACCAGCGCCTCGCGCAGCTCGATCACGTGGTTGTCGCGGTGGGAGAGCAGGTCCACGGCCAGCATGACGGCGATGACCGCGCCCACCACCGCCCAGGCCCACAGCGGCGCCGCGAACGTCGCCTCGTCCACCCGGCGCCCTCCGCATCCACGACGGGACGGGGCGGCTCCGCTCCCCGCGCGCGCCGCGTGCCCGGCGGCTCCGGCGCGGGCGCGGTGCCCGCGGCGGGGCTCGGCGGCGGAGCCGCACCGCGCCCGCCCCCGAGCCTAGGCGAGCCGCCCACCGGCCGACGGCCGTCCGGGCAAGTCGGCGGACGCCGGCCGTCCGGGCAAGTCGGCGGACGCCGGCCGTCCGGGCAAGTCGGCGGACGCCGGCCAGGCCCGGTCGCCGCTGCCCGGCGGCTCCCGGGCCTCAGGCGCCGGCTGCCGTCGGCCGGAGGGGAGCGCGGGCCCGGGCGGGCGGCACGCCGACGGGCCCCGCCCGGACGGCGGGGCCCGGGCGTCGCCGGTCAGGCCACCGGGGTGACCGGGCCCGCGTCCCGCTCGACGAGCGTGCGGTCGTCGACGTCGTACGCGATGGTGCTGGTCACCCGAACCACGCCGCTGACCTGCCCGGCCAGCCGCCCCGCCAGCTCGACCGCGCTGCGCCGGTCCAGCCGGCCGTCGAGCGTCACCTCACCGTCGCGCACCTTGACGGTGACCAGGCCGTCCCGCACCGCGAGCACCCGGCGCAGCACCTCCTGCACCACGTCCTCGCGGATCTCCGCGTCCGTACGCAGGTGCACCCGCAGCAGGTCGCCCCGGGTGACGATGCCGACGAGCCGGCCCAGATCGTCGAGCACCGGCAGCCGCTTCACCGACTCCCGGTCCAGTTGCCGCGCGGCGGCGGAGATGGCCGCCTCCGGCCAGGTGGTCACCGGCGGCGCGGTCATCAGTTCGCGGGCCAGCAGCGCGTCGGCCTTCTCCCGGGCGCTGCGGCGCCGCCGCCCCTCGAAGATCCGCCGCTCGTCCGGGTGCCCGGCCCGCTCCACCTTGTGCAGCAGATCCGACTCGGACACCACGCCGAGCACCCGGCGGAACCCGTCCACCACGGGCACGCCGCTGATGCCCCGCCGGACCAGCGCGTCGACGATCTCGCGGTAGGGGGTCTCCTCCCCCACCGTCGCGACGTCCCGCGTCATCACGTCGCCCACCTGCCACGTCCTCATCACGACCTCCCTGCCGTTGGCACCTGCGACGGTATGGCCGCGACCGCCCGCCGGGTCAGGGTCGCGGGACCGGGTCGGCACGGCCGGGTGGACCGGTGTGGAAGGGGCCCAAGGTCCCGGTCCGGCGGGGCCCGGTCGGCCCTGCCCGGCGGGTGTCGGCGGGTGTCCAATGGAGATGCCACCGGGAAGCGCGGTGCGAGGTACACGAAGGGACGTGGAGACAATGACCGCGACCGAGCGGATCACCACCGGGACCATCGCCCCTGCGGCGCAGATCCGGCGCCCCGCCGAGACCACCCGGGAGCGTGCCACCCGGTACGTCTTCGCCGGCATCCGCATCGCCCTCGGCTGGACCTTCCTCTGGGCGTTCCTGGACAAGGTCTTCGGCCTGGGGCACGCCACCGAGGCGAAGAACGCCTGGATCAACGGCGGCAGCCCCACCAAGGGCTTCCTGACCTTCGGCGCGGCCGGCCCCTTCAAGGGCTTCTACAACGGCATCGCCGGGGCCGCCTGGGCGGACGTGCTCTTCATGACCGGCCTGGCCGCGATCGGCGTGGCGCTGCTGCTCGGCATCGGGATGCGCGTCGCCGCCGTCGCGGGCGTGGTGCTCTACGTGATGATGTGGACGGTCGTCCTGCCCCCCGAGAACAACCCCTTCCTCGACGACCACCTGCTCAACGCGGCCCTGCTGGTCGGTCTCGCGCTCGTCAACGCCGGCGCCACCCTGGGCCTGGGCGCGGCCTGGGCGAAGCTCCCCCTCGTCCGGCGGCTCCCCTGGCTCCGCTGACCTGGTCCGGCACCTCACCCCCAGCGGGCGTCACCACCGGTGACGCCCGCTGGTCCGTGCGTACGCCCGACTCGTCGCGCCCGGCCGGGCCCGGCTCTCCTGCCCGACGGCGCCTCGGGCTCGCGCATCGCCGACACGTCGACGCACGCGAACTCCTCCCGGGACCGCCGCGCGCCGACCGGTCGCCATCCGGCAGGATGGTGACCGGGACATCAGGACCGAAACGGCAGGAGACTCCCGTATGAACCAGGCAGCAGGCGCCCGCTCCGGCAAGCCCGAGGTGGGCCCGATCGAGGGCGCGCCGCCCGCCGATCTCGTCATCGAGGACATCACCGTCGGCGAGGGGCCGGAGGCCCAGCCAGGGCAGCTGGCCGACGTCCACTACGTGGGGGTCGCGCACTCCACCGGCCGCGAGTTCGACTCCTCCTGGAACCGGGGCGAGACGTTCCAATTCGGGCTCGGCGCCGGGCAGGTCATCGCCGGCTGGGACCAGGGCGTGGTGGGCATGCGGGTCGGCGGCCGGCGCCGGCTGACCATCCCGCCGCACCTGGGCTACGGCAACCGGGGCGCCGGTGGCGTCATCAAGCCGGGCGAGACCCTGGTCTTCGTCGTCGACCTGGTCGGCGTCCGCTGAGCCGTTGAGCACGGGCCCGGGGCCGACCCGCCCACGCGCGGTCGGTCCCGGGCCGCACACGCACCCGATCGGCCGGGGGTGGTCAGCAGGCGCACCCGATCGGCCGGGGGCGGTCAGCAGGCGACGAGCTCCCGGTCGGCGCACGAGTCGACGATCGGGATGACCCGGTGCAGGCCGGTGGCCCGCAACACCCGCGCGACCACCGGGTCGGGGTGCAGCAGCACCAACTCGCCGCCCCGGGCGCGGATGCGCAGGTGCGCGGCGACGAGCGCCCGCACCCCGGCGGCGGAGAGCACGCGGACGCCCGAGAGATCCAGCCGAAGCACCGGCCGGGCGGGGGCCGCCCAGAGCGCGGAGCGGAACGCGGCGACCGTGGCGATGTCGACCTCGCCGGTCGCCCGCACGTCCACCACGTAGTCGTCCACGCTGACCTCGACGTGGAACCTGTCCTCACGCTGCCCCATGCCGACGAATCTAGCCCCCACCACCGACATTTCCGCCCTGCCCAGGGACGGGATCCGGGTCCACCCAGGGTCACCCCCGAGGGCCTCCCTGATCCTCCTCAGGGAGGAGGAACGCACCACCGCGATGATCTCCGGCCCACCCGCGCCGCCGCCCGGCGTCGAGAGCCGGCGGGTGCCACACCGGCGGGCGAGAATGGGCCGATGGTCGCTCCTCCCCGTCCCCGCGCGCCGTGGCTGATCCGTCCCGTCCGTGAGCCCGCCACCCTCCCGCCCCCGCTCGACGGGCCATGGGCCCCCACCGACCGCCGGCTCGACTCCGCCGAACTGCTGCCCCTGCCCGACGGCGTCGCCGGCCCCGAGGACGTGGTCGTCGACCCGTCCGGGCGGGTGGTCAGCGGGACCGAGGACGGCCGGCTCTGGTGGTGGCCGGTGGACGCGCCGCCGGGCACCCGGCCCCGGCCGCTCGCCGAGACCGGCGGCCGGCCGCTGGGCGTGGAGGTCGACCCGCTCGACGGCAGCCTCGTCGTGTGCGACGCGTACCGGGGGTTGCTGCGGGTGACCGGTGACGGGGCGGTGCGGAAGTTGGGCGGAGTCGGCGCGAGGGCGCACCTGGCAGACAACGCCACGGTCGCCCGCGACGGCACCGTCTACTTCACTGACTCCTCCGACCGCTTTCCCGTCTCGCACTGGAAGCGGGACCTGCTGGAGCACCGGCCCAACGGGCGGGTGCTGGCGTACGACCCGCGCAGCGGGCGCACCGACGTCGTCTGCGCGGGGCTCTACTTCCCCAACGGGATCGCGCTCACCCCGGACGAGTCGGCGCTGATGCTGGTGGAGACCGCCACCCACCGGCTGGTGCGGGTCGCCCTGCCCGACGGGGCGGTCACCGTGCTGGCGGATCTGCCGGCGTACCCGGACAATCTGACGCCGGTCGGCGACGGGACGTACTGGATCGCGCTGCCCAGCCCCCGGGTGCCGATCGTCGAACGGCTGCTGCCCCACCCGCGGCTGCGCCAGCTCGTCGCGGTCCTGCCGGCCGCCGTGCAGCCGAAGCCGCTGCGCTACGGCCTGGTCGCGCTGGTCGACGGCGAGGGGCGGGTGCTGCGGACCCTGCACGGGCCGCGCGGGAGCTACGACATGGTCACCGGCGTGCGCCAGCACGGCGAGCACCTCTGGCTGGGCAGCCTCACCGGCCCCGGGATCGCGCGGGTGCCGCTGGCCTGAGCCACGGCGACACCGGCCGGACCACGTCCGGCGGCACGACCGTGGACCACGTCCGGCACGAGTGTGGACCACGTCCGGCGGCACGACGAGACCCGGCCACGTCCGGTGACACGACGACGCCCCGCCGGCCCGGCAGGTCGGGGACCGGCCCGCCTGGCGGCGGACCGGTCCCCGGTGTGCGTACGGCCTGGTCAGCCGCCGCGGACGGACGGCGCCGGCACCGGCGAGCCCCCGGCCACGGCGCCCGGGTGCGGGGCCTGCGACGGGGCCGGCCGGAGCCCGGCCGGCACCGGCAGCGCGCTGCCCTTGGCGAACTCGTCCCAGCCGACGTTCCACGCGGTCCAGCCGTTGCCCTCGTTCAGCCCGACCTCGGTGCCCTTGATGGTGACCAGGTCGCCGACCTGCGTGACGCCCATCAGCCAGTCCGCGGCCTCGTTGGAGACGTTGGTGCAGCCGTGCGAGACGTTGGTGTTGCCCTGGTCCCCCACCGACCACGGCGCCGCGTGGATGAACTCACCGCCCCAGGTGAGGCGCTGGGCGTCCTCGACGTCGACCACGTAGGGGTCGGCCGAACCCCGGGTGTCGAACGTCGTCTGCTCGTGCTTCTCCATGATCACCATCTTGCCGCTGGAGGTCGGCGTGCTCGGCTTGCCCATGCTGACCGGGATCTTGCGGACGACCTTGCCGTCGCGCACCACGGACATCTGCTTGGTCGCGTTGTCGATCTCCAGAGCCACCTGCCGGCCGATCTTGGAAGTGGCGGTCCGGTCGGAATCGCCGACCCGGTCCTTGCCGATCGGCAGGCCCTCCAGCCCGGCCCGGACGCTGATCGTGGTGCCCGGGCGCCAGAAGTCGGGGGCCCGGTAATAGACCTGGCTGCCGTCGGACACCCACGACCAGGTGCCCGGCTGCGGCGGGTCGGTCTTCACGAACAATCGACGCTGCACGTCCGCCCTGGCCTCTTTCGGAATGGGCGGGTCGAAGGCGACGGTCACCGGCATGGCGGTGCCGTACGTCCGGTTGCCGGCAAAATACAACGTGCTGGTGATCTCCGGCTTCGACGATTTCGGCATCGTGGTGAAGGTGGTCTTCCGGGTGGTGGTCTTCCCCGAGTCACCCGTGGCGGTCACCTCCGCGGTGTAGGTGCGCCGCGGCTGCAACGGCTTGCTCGGCACCCAGCCCGAGCCGTCCTCCCGGGGCTCCGCCTTGATCTCCGCGCCCTTGTCGTCGGTGATCCGGACCGACGTGACCCGTCCACCCTTGACGACGGTCCCCACCTCGGCGCTGACCGGCACCTCGCGGGCGCGGTCGGCGGGCGTCACGGCCAGCTCCGGGGCCGTCGCCCGGCCCTCGGCCGGCCCGGCACCCGGTTTGCGGTCGGCGGTGCACCCGCCGAGGGCCAACGGCGTGGCCGCGATGGTCACGGCCAGAACCGTCAGTCGCCGCCTCAACTTCATGATGCGTCCCCCCGTTAATTGGCGTCCTCCTCCGCCACATTCTCTCCATACCGCCCGGACGGGCGCGCAATTTTCGGCGAAAAGGGAAAAGCAATTATGGGGCGCATTTGCCGGACTGCGCGGAATGGGTCCGGCCGCCCCCGTTTCCGGGTCCGTCCGGGATCGCCCGGACCGGCACCGCCGGAGCCCGGCCATGCCGCCGCGTCCCGGTTGCGCCGCCCCGCGCCGTTCCCGCCCGACCCGCCCCCGGTGCCCCGCCCCGGCCTCGTGGCGGTGGCGACGGCCAACGGCCGGGCGGCCTCGGCCACCCGCGTGGCGCCGGCTCAGGTCCAGTCGTCGTCGCCGTGGTTGCGTTCCCACCGGCCGCCGACCGGCGGGGTGTCCATGCGGATGGCGGAGTCGGCGTTGCCGGCGAGGTCGTTGTCCTCCACCCGGCAGTCCACGCAACTGCCCTCGTCGGTGATCCAGAGGCCGTGGTTCTGGGTGCTCGGGTTCTTGTTGTCCCAGATCCGGTTGCCCCGGATGGTGGCCGAGTCGACCGCCGCGTTGATCGTGATGCCGGCCCGCACCGGCGGGCCGGCCGGCAGCTCGTACGGCGATCCCGGCAGCGGCGTGCCCCCGCTCCACCCGCTGGAGGCGTCGGGGCGGATCGGCGCGAGCGTCAGCTCGCTGTCGTCGTTGGCGGCCACCATGGCGATCCTGTCGCCGACGCGCACCACCTTGCCCCGGTGACCGTCGTTCGGCCAGGTCGCCCGCCGGTCCACCACCTTCCGCTCGCTGTAGCGCACCGAGTCGCCGCGCCCGCTCATCGCCGGCGCGCACTGCCGCCCGTTGTTGCGGATCCGGTTGCCCACCACGATCATGTCGCGGAGCGGGCGGTCGATGCGGATGGCGTCGGCGCTGTTGCCGTAGAAGTCGTTGCTCTCGATGACGATCTCCTCGGCGATCTGCTCCTCCGCGCCGCCGAGGTTGCGCTGGTGGTAGCCGTACCGGCCGTTGCCGCTGATCCGGTTGCCGCGGATCGTGTACGGCCCGGGGGTGTTGCCGATGCTGACCCCGTCGCCCAGGTTGCCGTCGATCACGCAGTCAGTGAGGATGCCGGCCCGCCCGGCGGTGTGCGTGGTGCCCTTCGCCGAGACGTGGAAGCCCGCCTCCAGGTTGCCGGTCATCGTGCAGGCGGACACGATCAAACCGTTCGCGCCCCAGTCGGAGATGCCGAACCGGTTGCCCTGGGCGTGGCAGCCGATGATCCGCACCCCGCGCGGGCGCAGGTGGTTCGCCTCCTGCAACTCCAGGAAGATCCCGTTGGTCGCGTTGTCCACCGCGCTGCAGTTGACGATGTTGAACCGTTCGACGCTGCCCCAGCCGCCGACGCCGACGCCGACGCCCGCGCCGCCCATCTGGGTGCCGTTGTCCAGCCGCCCGCAGCCGACCACCAGCACCCCGTCGATCAGGCAGTCCTGGAGGAAGTCGCAGCCCAGGCCGGTGGCGGCGGTGTGGTGGATGTGCAGGTTGCGGAACACACCCCGGACGACGTACTGCAGGCCGAGACCCTTGGCCAGCGGGTTGTAGTCCGCCGACGCCACGCCCGAACCGTCGATCTCGAAGTCGGCGAAGGTGCAGTCGGCCAGGTGGCGGTCCGGGCCGGCCCCGTGCTGCTGCACGGTGTGGAAGGCCAGCGGGGCCGGGTCGGCCCGGTTGCCGGCGTTGCTGAGCACGAAGCGGGTCGCCCCCGGGCCGGCGCCGATCAGCGACACCCCGGAGCGCCAGACCGTGCCCGAGTCCCGCATCGAGTACACCCCGGGCGGGCAGTAGATGATCCGGACCCGGCCGTCGGCGGCGTGCGCGTCGCCGAGGCGGTCCACCAGCGCCGCCAGGGCCGGCTGGTCGTTGGTCGCGCCGTCGCCCACCAGGCCGTGTTCCCGGGCGTCGCAGAGCAGCGGGGCACCGGCGACCGCGTAGCGGCGCACGCCGCCGGCGGAGGGCATGTCCGGGTACGCCACCTCGTCCTCCCCTCGGCGGGACAGCCAGGCCCGCATTCCCGGCCCGCATTCCGGGAAACGCCCGCCGCGACGGCGACGGCCCCGGCACCGCCGGGAGGCGGAACCGGGGCCGTCGCGGCGGGTCAGACGTTGGCGATCAGCAGCGCCGGCTGCTCGACGCAGTCGGCGACGTGCCGCAGGAAACCCCCCGCCACCCCGCCGTCGCAGACCCGGTGGTCGAAGGTCAGGCTGAGCTGGGTCACCTTCCGCACCGCGAGCTGCCCGTCCACCACCCACGGCTTGTCCACGATCCGCCCCACCCCGAGCAGCGCCGCCTCGGGATGGTTGATGATCGGCGTGGAGCCGTCGACGCCGAAGACGCCGTAGTTGTTCAGCGTGAACGTGCCGCCGGTGAGCCGGGCCGGGGGCAGCGTGCCGGCCCGGGCCGCCGAGGTGGTCGCGGTCAGCTCGGCCGCCAGTTCGGCGGTGGTGAGCCGCTGCGCGTCCCGCAGCACCGGCACGACCAGCCCCCGGTCGGTCTGGGCGGCGATGCCCAGGTGCACCCCGGCGGACTGGACGATGCGCTGGCCCTCGGTGTCGACGCGGGCGTTGAGCTGCGGGAACCGGCGCAGCCCGGACAGGCAGATCCGGGCGAGCAGGGCCAGGATGCTCACCGGCGCGTCCGGAGTCGCCGCGTTGATCGCGGCCCGGGTCTCCAGCAGCCCGGTGGCGTCGACGTCCACCCAGATGGTCACCTCGGGGATCTCCCGCCGGCTGCGGGAGAGCTTGTCGGCGATCGCCTTGCGGATGCCGGTCAGCGGGACGACCACGTCCGCCGCGTCCGGGGCGTCCGGCCCGGTGGGCTGGTCCGGCACCGCGGCGAGCCGGGCGGCCGGCGAGGCGGCCCCGGCCACGGCGGCCTCCACGTCGGCGCGGCGCACCACCCCGCCGGGGCCGGTGCCGCGCAGCGCGGCCAGGTCGAGGCCGTGCTCGCGGGCCAGCCGGCGCACGATCGGCGAGATGACCAGGGGCGCCGCGTCGCGCGGGCGGTCCGCCGGCACCGCCGGGGCGGCGGGCGCCGCCAGGGGCTCGGCCGGGCGGTGGTCGAGGGCGACCGCGGGGCGGGGCCGGCGACGCCGCCGCCCCGAGCCGCCGTGGCCGGTGCCGTACCCGATCAGGACGTTGCCGGAGCCGGCGCGCTCCTCCTCGCGGTAGGTGGCGTGCCCGGCGGGCTCGTCGCCCGCCCCGCCGTCGCCGTCCACCGGCGCGATGGTGACCAGCGGCTGGCCGACCGGGCGGATCTCACCCGCCGCGCCGTGCAGCGCGACGACCCGCCCGGCGTACGGGCAGGGCACGTCGACGACGGCCTTGGCGGTCTCCACCTCGACGACGGTCTGGTCCACCGTGACCACGTCGCCCACGGCGACCCGCCACTCGACGATCTCGGCCTCGCTCAGCCCCTCCCCCAGGTCGGGCAGGAGGAAGACCTGCGCCCCGTCCACGGTGGTCACGCCGCGCTCCCCCGGGTCAGCCAGCGCCCGTCCGGCTGGTCGTCCCACTGGAGCCGGGCCACCGTGTCGAGGATCCGGTCCACCGACGGCAGGTGGGTGTGCTCCAGCATCGGCGCCGGGTACGGGATGTCCAGGCCGGACACCCGCAGCACCGGGGCGTGCAGGGCGTGGAAGCAGCGTTCCTGCACCCGGGCGGCGATCTCGGCGCCGACCCCGGCGAAGCCCTGCGCCTCCTGGATCACCACGCACCGGCCGGTACGGCGGACCGAGGCGGTGACGGTCTCGTCGTCGAACGGCACGATGCTGCGCACGTCCACCACCTCCAGGTCCCAGCCCTCCTCGCGGGCGGCCTCGGCGGCCTCCAGCGCGACCGGCACCGCCGGCCCGTACGCGACGAGGGTGGCGTCGCGGCCCGGGCGGCGCACGACCGCGCGGCCGATCGGCGCGGTGGTCGCGGGTAGCTCCGCGTCGGCGCTGGAGAAGTAGAGCTTCTTCGGCTCCATGAACACGACCGGGTCGGGGTCGTCGATCGCCTGGCGCAGCAGCGAGTACGCGTCCTCGACCGTCGCCGGGGTGACTACCTTCAGGCCGGGGGTGTGGGCGTAGTACGCCTCGCTGGAGTCGCAGTGGTGCTCGACCCCGCCGATGCCTCCGGCGTACGGCACCCGGATGACGATCGGCACGCTGAGCGCGCCACGGGTGCGGTTGCGCAGCTTCGCCACGTGCGAGGCGATCTGCTCGAACGCCGGGTACGCGAACGCGTCGAACTGCATCTCGACCACCGGGCGCAGCCCGGACATGGCCAGCCCGACGGCGAAGCCGACGATGCCGGCCTCGGCGAGCGGGGTGTCGAAGCAGCGCTTGTCGCCGAACCGGGCCTGGAGGCCGTCGGTGATCCGGAAGACGCCGCCGAGCGCGCCGACGTCCTCGCCGAAGACGACCACCCGGTCGTCGTCGAGCATCGCGTCGGCGAGCGCGGCGTTGAGCGCCTTCGCCATGGTCAGGGCGGCCATCAGCGCTCACCCTCCTCGTCTGCGGCGGCGGCCAGCTCGGCGCGGACCTGCTCGCGCTGCTCGACCAACTGCGGGGTGGGCTCGGCGTAGACGTGCGCGAAGAGGCTCATCGGGTCGACCGTCGGCTGCACGTTCATCCGGGTACGCAGGTCGGCGGCGTACGCCTCGGCCTCCTCGGCGATCGCGGCGACGCGCGCGTCGTCGAGCACGTCCCGCGCCCGCAGGTACGTCTCCAGGCGGGCGACCGGGTCCCGGTCCCGCCAGGCGTCGACCTCGGCGCCGTCGCGGTAGCGGGTGGCGTCGTCGGCGTTGGTGTGCGGCTCCATCCGGTAGGTGTGCGCCTCGACGAGGAACGGCCCCTTGCCGGAGCGGGCGTGCGCGACCGCGCGGGTGAGCACCGCGAGGACGGCCACCGGGTCGTTGCCGTCGACCTGCTCGCTGGGCACGCCGTAGCCGACGCCCTTGTACGCCAGCGACGGGGCGGCGGTCTGCCGGGACAGCGGGACGCTGATGGCGTACTTGTTGTTCTGCACGAAGTAGACGACCGGCGCCTTGAACACGGCGGCGAAGTTCACGCCCTCGTGGAAGTCGCCCTCGCTGGTGGCCCCGTCGCCGATGAAGGCCAGCGCGACGGTGTCCCGCCCCTGGTACGCCTCGCCGTAGGCCAGCCCGGCGGCGTGCACGCACTGGGTCGCCAGCGGGGTGCACTGCGGGGCGGTGTGCCGGGCCGCGGGGTCGTACCCGCAGTGCCAGTCGCCGCGCAGCAGGGTCAGCACCTCGACCGGGTCGATGCCCCGGGAGACCAGCGCCATCGACTCCCGGTAGGTCGGGAAGACCCAGTCGTCCTCGCGCAGGGCGAGGATCGCGCCGACCTGGCAGGCCTCCTGGCCGCGCGAGGACGGGTAGACCGCCAGCCGGCCCTGCTTGGTCAGGGCGGTGGCCTGGATGTCGAAGCGGCGGCCGATGACCATCCGCCGGTACATGTCGGCGAGCGCCTCGACGGGCGGCTCGGGGTAGTCGGCGTGGGCGGGCAGCGGCGTGCCGGCGGGATCGAGCAGGCGGACCGGCTCGGTGGCCGGCAGCAGCGGCTTGGCCGGGTCGGGCGGGGTGGCCGCCCGACGCCTGCGCGGGGATGCCCTGCGGACCGCCTCGGGTGTGGTCGTCACGGCGGGACCTCCTGGGACGTGTGGTGGGCCTATGCTCCTGCCGTCGGATGATTGACTCAAGATCCATGACAAACGCGGGACGGATGGCATGCGGGAGGCGCCGAGATGAGCCAGGAATCCGGGCCGAGTGCGGAGTCGGCCGCCGGAACGGGACGTTCGGCCCGACCCCTCGACGGAGTCGACCGGCGGATCCTCGACGAACTGGTCCGCGACGGCCGCACCTCCGTGCGCACCCTCGCCGAGCGGATCCACATCTCCCGCACCAACGCGTACGCGCGGGTGGAGCGGCTGCTGCGCGACGGGGTGATCACCGGTTTCCGGGCCCAGGTCGCGCCCGAGGCGGCGGGGCTGGGCACCTCGGCGTACGTCGCGCTCAAGATCGAGCAGAACACCTGGCGGGAGGTGTCGGCGGAGCTGGCCCGGGTGCGCTACATCGAGCACGCCGCGCTGCTCGGCGGTGACCACGACGTGCTGGCCCTGGTCCGGGCGCCGGACAACGCCACGCTGCGGGACGTGGTGCTGGGCCGGGTGCAGAGCATCGCCGGGGTGCTGTCCACCCGCACCTGGCTGGTCTTCGACGAGTTCGACGGCGACCGCAGCCCGTGGGAGTGAGCCGCTCCGGGACGGCCGGGCAGGCGCACCGCTCCGGCGGCCCGCCGGCCGGGCCCGCGGCGGCCCGCGGACCCGGCGCTCCGGCCGCGGTCCGCCGCGGCCTGGGGGCTCAGCGCTCCGGCGGGGCCTCCAGCCCCTCCCGGTCGGCCAACTCCAGCAGCGGTTCGAGCGAGAAGCGCCGGTCGTCGAGGCCCGCGTGCGGGTCGCCGCGCTCGGCGAACCGGGCCGGCATCGTGGTGACGTCGAAGTCCTCCGGCCGCGCGTCGTCCAGCTCCGACCAGTCCAGCGGCGCGGAGACCAACGCCTGCGGGGTGGGGCGGATGGAGTACGCCGAGGCCATCGTGTGGTCCCGGGACATCTGGTTGTAGTCGACGAAGACCGGGCGGTCCCGCTGCTCCCGCCACCAGGTGGTGGTGACCAGCTCCGGCAGCCGGCGCTGCATCTCCCGGCCCAGCGCCAGCACCGCCCGCCGGCACTCGCCGAAGCTCCACCGGGGCTCGATCGACAGGTAGACGTGCAGGCCCCGCCCGCCGGTGGTCTTCGGATAGCCCGTCAGCCCCAACTCGTCGAGGAACGCGCGCACCTCGTGGGCCACCGGCACCACCTGGTCGAAGCCCACCCCGGGCATCGGGTCGAGGTCGATCCGGAGCTGGTCGGGCCGCTCGACGTCGGCGGCGGAGACCGGCCACGGGTGGAACCGCAGCGTGCCGAGGTTCGCCGCCCAGATCACCACGGCCAGTTCGCTCGGCGCGACCTCGTCGGCCGTACGCCCGCTCGGGAAGGTGATGTGGGCGGTGCGCACCCACTCGGGCGCCCCCGCCGGGAGCCGCTTCTGGTAGAAGGCGTCGCCCCGGTTGTCCTGCCGGGTGCCGATCTTCGCCCCCGGGAAGACGCCGCGCGGCCACCGCTCCAACATGGTCGGCCGGTCCCGCAGGGCGCGCAGGACGCCGTCGCCGACGGCCAGGAAATACCGCACCACGTCCAGCTTGGTCAGCCCCAACTCGGGGAAGTAGGGCTTGTCGGGGCTGGAGACGCGGACCAGCCGCTCCCCCACCTTGATCTCCTCGGCCGGCGTCGCCACGCCCCACACCGTAACCCGGCGGGCCGGTCGGCACGGCCCGTCGCGGCCCCCCGGCGAAGCGCCTCCGACACGGCCGGCGGGCCCGGTCTCAGGCGATCAGCATGATGCCCACGGCCATGAGCGGCAGACCGACGAACAGGAAGATCCCGATCCCGGTGAGCACCCGCCCCTCGCCGGCGGCCTCGCGCTCGGGCGCCACGCCGAAGGTGGCGCGCGCCCCCATCATGCCGATGCGGCTGAGGGTGAGGTCACCGGTGATCCCGAGCAGCCCACCGACCACCACGAGGGCGATGCCGAAGCGGTAGACGAAGTCGCCGCCGCCCAGGGCGACCCAGACGCCGGCGGCGGCCGCGACCACGACGAGCGCGATCACGAACAGCACCAGTGCTTCCCGCAGACCCCTGACGACCGTCATCGGCGGCTCCATCCCGTGCGACCCGGATGGACATTCTGCCGGTCGGCGGCCGTCCGCGCTGCCCCGTGCGCCGGGCGTACGCGAGGTGGCCGGGCGGCCCGTCTCCGGCCGCCCGGCCACCTCGGGCCGAACTCAGCTCATCTCCTCCTGGAGGCGTGACATGAGCATCTTCTTGCCCTGCTCACCCGCCTTGCGGTTGTTCTCCTGCATCTTCCGGAACCAGGTGGCCAGTTCCGTGTCGCCCCGCGAATCCGCGTCGGCGATGTAGGTGTCCAGTTTCCAGATGTGCTGCAACGACATCTGCAGGACGTGGATCAGGTCGTAGTTCTGGTCCTTGACCGGGCTGATCATTTCCTTGGTCATGGTCGCCACGGACGTACCTCCCCATCTCGCTCTCGCTGTTCGGTGGCAGCAGCGCTTACCCGGCCTGGTCCCGTTCACGCCCGACGGCGGGCTACGATGCCGGGCGGAGGGGGGCGTTCGTGCGCGGACGGACGGGGCACGCGTCGCTGGCGCTGGTGCTTGTCGCCGCCGGCTGCGGGGGCGAGCCACCGCCCACCGCCGCCGCCGACGTCACCGGTGTCTGGTGCGGCCCGGAACGGGACGTGCTCACCCTCGACGCGGCCGGCGGGTTCACCGTCACCGACGTCTCCGTCTCGCTGATCGACGAGGTTCTGCACGACGAGGACTTCGTGCCGGGCTACCGGCGGGAGACCGAGCACGCGGGCGCGGTGCCGGCGCACGGCGCCGGCCGGTGGCGCGCCTTCGTGGACCGCGGCGACATGTTCCAGGCCCGGCGCGACCACGTCGTGCTCGACTGGGCGACCTTCGAGTCGGTCAAGGTGGACGAGGAACTGGAGCTGACGCTCGCCGGAGAGGGCGCGGGCCTGGTGCTCGGCATCGAGCGCGTCGAGTCGGGCTTCACCACCCTCTTCGCCCGCTGCCCGGCGGCCTGAGCCGCCCGCCGCCCGGGGCGGGGTGCGGGGGGCGGTTATCCGGGGCGGGCCTCGGGTAGGGGTTGCCGCATGGCGGAACTGGCAGCGCTCTGGATCGTCCGGCACGGCGAGAGCACGGCGAACGTGGCGGCCACCGCGGCCGAGGCGTCCGGCGCCGAGCTGATCGACCTGACCCACCGGGACGCGGACGTGCCGCTGAGTCCGACCGGGGAGGAGCAGGCCCGGGCCACCGCGCGCTGGTTGGCCGGGCTGCCCGAGGCCCGCCGGCCCGACGTCGCGGTGGTGTCGCCGTACCTGCGGGCCGTACGGACCGCCGAGTTGGCCCTGGCCGGCACCGGGATCCCGCTCACCCGAGACGAGCGGCTGCGCGACCGGGAACTCGGCATCCTGGACGGGCTGACCGGGTACGGGGCGCGCCAGCGCCACCCGGAGGAGGCGGCGCGCCGGGACCGGCTCGGCAAGTTCTACTACCGGCCGCCGGGCGGCGAGTCCTGGACGGACGTGGCGCTGCGCCTGCGCGCCCTCCTCGGCGACCTGCGCCGCGACCACGAGGGCCGGCGGGCGCTGCTGTTCGGCCACGACGCCCTGGTCTTCCTGACCCGTTACCTGGTGGAGGGGCTCACCGAGGCGGAGCTGATGGCGCTGACCCGGGAGCACGTCATCGCCAACTGCTCGATCACCGGCTGGTCCGCCGGGGCCGACGGCCGGCTGAGCCCGGACGTGTTCAACGACGTCGGCCACCTGCGGGCCCAGGGCGCCCGGCCGACCAGGGAGGACGAGGTCCATGCCGAACCGGTCTGACACGCTCGTGATCACCCCCAAGCTGCTACGGGACTGGGCGCTGCCGGTGCCGACCGGGGGCAAGGAGGCCCGGGGCACGGTGCTGGTGGTCGGCGGCTCCCGGTTCACCCCCGGGGCGGTGCTGCTCGCCGGCGTGGCCGCGCTGCGGGCCGGGGCCGGGGTGCTCCAGCTCGCCGCCGCCGAGTCCACCGCCGCCGCGCTGAGCATCCAGGTGCCCGAGGCGCTGGTGGTGGGCCTGCCCGAGACCGCCGACGGCGCGGTAGCGGGCGGGCCCGGCGAGTTGCTGGGTGACCTGGTGGCCGAGGCGGACGTGGTCGCCCTCGGCCCCGGCCTGAAGGACATCGACGAGACGGCGGCGCTGCTGCGCCTGGTGCTCGACGCGGCCGCCCGGGAGACGGCGCTGGTGCTCGACGCGTACGCCCTGGGTGCGCTCAGCCATGCCCCGGACCTGCTGGTCGGGTCCGGACGGCCGGTGGTGCTCACCCCCAACCTCACCGAGGCGCGGCACCTGCTGGGCCGGGACCCCGGCGACGACCTGGACGCCGAGGCCATCGAGTTGGCCGGCCGGTACGACGCCGTGGTCTCGCTCTACGGCCACGTCTCCACACCCGACGGGCGGAGCTGGCGGGAGGAGAGCGGCGACGCGGGGCTCGGCACGTCCGGCAGCGGGGACGTCCGCGCCGGACTGCTGGCCGGGCTGCTGTCCCGGGGCGCCGAGCCGGCGCAGGCCGCGTGCTGGGCGGCGTTCGCCCACGCGGTGAGCGGCCAGCGGCTGGTGCCACGGTTCGGCCGGATCGGGTTCCTCGCCCGGGAGCTGCTCGACGAGATTCCCCACACCCTCGCCACCGTCTGACACCTCCTTGTCTGACCGAACGGCTGTGTGTAACGCCACACGCGGCTCCTACGCTGGTGGGTCGGAGGAGGGCATCCCCGCCCGCCTCCCGCCGGCCGCTCCCCGCCAGGGGGCGTGCCCGGCTGGAAACATCCCCTGGGAGTCTGTGTGAAGAACCTCCGTCGCAAGACACTGGCTGCCGCGTCCGCCGTGACGCTCGGTGTCGGCCTCGCCGTCGCCGGCGGGGTGGCCCCGGCGGCGTCGGCCGCCGGCCCGGACACCACGTTCCTGGTGCTCGCCCCGCAGGGCGCGAAGACCGACAAGGCGGCTGCCCGCGTGGCCGCCGCCAAGGGCACCGTGGTGGCCAGCTACGACCAGATCGGCGTGCTCGTCGTCCGGTCGACCAACCCCGACTTCGTCACGGACGTGGCGGGCGCGGGCGTCGACTCGGTGGCGTCCACCGCCGGCCTGGGCACCGCCCTCGACGAGGGCGAGACCATCGAGGTCTCCGCGGCCGAGGCGGCGAACACCACCGCCGACCCGACCAAGGAACCCATGTTCGGTCAGCAGTGGGACATGCCGATGATCGACGTCCCGCAGGCCCACGCCGTCAACGCCGGCAGCGCCAGCGTGGTGGTGGGCGTGCTGGACAGCGGCATCTCCTCCAGCCACCCCGATCTGGCCAGCCAGATCGCGAAGGACAAGAGCACGTCCTGCATCGGTGGGGTCTCCGACACCACCGAGTCCGCCTGGAACCCGACCAACTCCGACCACGGCACCCACGTGGCCGGCACCATCGCCGCCGCCGTCAACGGCGTCGGCGTGACCGGTGTGGCGCCGGGCGTCAAGGTGGCCGCCGTCAAGGTGGTCAACAACGACGGCTACATCTTCCCGGAGGCTGCGGTCTGCGGGTTCATGTGGGCCGCCGAGCAGGGCATGCAGCTGACCAACAACAGCTACTACATCGACCCGTGGGAGCTCAACTGCCGCAACGACGCACGCCAGCGTCCGGTGTGGAAGGCCGTCCAGCGGGCGATCCGTTACTCGCAGAGCAAGGGCGTGCTGCACGTGGCGTCCGCGGGTAACTCGAACTTCGACCTCGCCCACAAGATCACCGACGAGGGCAGCCCGAACAACGGGACGCCGGAGGTCCGCGAGGACCTCACCAACGCCTGCCTCGACCTGCCGGCCGAGGCGCCGGGTGTGGTGACGGTGTCGGCGGTCGGCCCGACCGGGGAGAAGAGCTACTACTCCTCGTACGGCCAGGGCACGGTCGACGTGACGGCGCCGGGTGGCGACACCCGCTTCCGTACCCAGGGTGTCCGCTCGACTCTCGCCGACGCCATCCTGTCCACCACCTACAACACCGCCACGAAGACCAATGGCTGGGGTTACAAGCAGGGCACCTCGATGTCCTCGCCGCACGCGACCGGCGTGGCCGCCCTGGCCCTGTCGGCGCACCCGGGCATGACCCCCGGCCAGCTGTCGACCTTCCTGGGCAACACCGCCGAGGCGATCTCCTGCCCCGCCGGTGTCTACAACCCGGTACCGCTGATGGCGGCCGGCCCGAACGCCTACGACGCCACCTGCTCCGGCGGGCAGCGCAACGGCTTCTACGGCGCCGGCATGGTCAACGCGTACAACGTGGTGAAGTAGCAGCACGGCACGACCCGTGGTGGGGCCCGGCGGTGATCCGCCGGGCCCCACCCGTTTTCGCTGCTCACGGCCGGGGTACGGGAGGGGCGTCCGACGAGCCGAGGAGGTCAACGGTGTCCACCGATGCCATCGTCCTGTTGAAAGAGGACCACAAGGAGATGCGCCGTCTGTTCAAGGCGTTCCAGGATGCCGAGGAGGGACCGGCCGCGCGGCGGCAGAAGCTGGTGAGCCAGATCCTGGAGGCCCTCACGGTGCACACCTACCTGGAGAACGAGGTGATGTACCCGGAGGTCCGCAAGCTCCTGCCCGACCTGGAGGACGACATCCTCGAGTCGTACGAGGAGCACCACGTCGCCGACGTGCTCTGCGCCGAACTGTTCGCCATGGACGCCGACGACGAGCGCTTCAACGCCAAGACCACGGTGCTGATCGAGAACGTCCTGCACCACGTCGAGGAGGAGGAGCAGGAGTGGTTCCCGAAGGTGCGCGAGGCGCTCGGCCGTAAGCAGCTCCAGGAGATCGGCGAACGGATGATCGAGCTGCGCGCGGACGCGCCGCGCAAGCCGACCGACCCGAAGGCGATCAAGAAGTCGCTGGACGCCGTGACGGCCTGAGCCGACCGCCTCCGACGGGCCCCGGTGCGCCGGGGCCCGTCGTCACGCCGGGGGCGGGGGCAGGATCCGCCGCAGCGCCGGCGGTACGGCCCGGGACCGCCACTCCCTCGGGTAGCCCACCGACACCTCCTCGAACCGCACCCCGTCGTGCCAGGTGGTGCGGGGGATGTGCAGGTGGCCGTAGACCACCGCGGCGGCGTCGAAGCGCAGGTGCCAGTCGGCGGTGGCCTCGGTGCCGCACCACTGGGCGAAGATCGGATAGCGCAGGATCCGGGTCGGCTCGCGCAGCAGCGGCCAGTGGTTGACCAGCACGGTCGGCAGCCCCGGCTCCCGCGCGGCGAGCCGGCGGGCGGTCTCGGCGACCCGGGCGGCGGACCACGCCGACCGGCTCGGGTACGGGTCGGGGTGCAGCAGGAACTCGTCGGTGCAGACGATCCCCGTCCGGTACGCCTCGGCCAGCGCCGCCTCCGGGGTGTCGAACCCCTCCGGGCGCCAGCTGTGGTCGTAGAGCAGGAACAGCGGCGCCACCAGCACCGGCCCGCCCGGCCCCCGCCACACCGGGTACGGATCCTCGGGGGTCAGCACGCCGAGGCGCCGGCACAGGTCGACGAGGTGCTGGTAGCGCGCCACCCCGCGCAGCGCCACCGGGTCGGCCGGCGGGGTCCACAGCTCGTGGTTGCCCGGCGCCCAGACCACCCGCGCGAAGCGGTCGCCGAGCAGCCCGAGGGCCCACTCGACGTCGGCCACGGTGTCGCCGACGTCCCCGGCGACGATCAGCCAGTCGTCCGGCGACCCCGGGCGCAGCCGCTCCACCACCGCCCGGTTGCCCGGGTGCCCCACGTGCAGGTCGCTGATGGCGAGCAGGCTGCCGCCCCCGCCGTCCTCCCCTGCCATGACCGTGATCCTATGCGCGGCCGGGGACGACCGCGAACCGCGCGGGCCGCGCGCCGGTCGATGCACCACAGCACAGGTGCGGCGGTCCCCAGGTGGGCCGGGGCGTGCCCGGGCGACCCGGTAGGATCGGCGGTGGGCCGTGACTGGCGCGTGGGGATGGAGAACCATCGGGAAGCGGTCCCGTCATGAGGACGCATGCCGAGCGCCTGGGCCTTCCGCACGTCACTGGAGGTCGCATGTCGTCGCCGAACGCCGAATCCACCGCCTTCCGCAGCGCCCTCGAGGTGATCCGCGCCGTCGAGCCGCGGGTGGCCGACGCCATCGGCGCCGAGCTCGCCGACCAGCGCGAGTCGCTCAAGCTCATCGCCAGTGAGAACTACGCCTCCCCGGCCACCCTGCTGGCCATGGGCAACTGGTTCAGCGACAAGTACGCCGAGGGCACCGTCGGCCGCCGCTTCTACGCCGGCTGCCAGAACGTGGACACCGTCGAGGCGCTCGCCGCCGAGCACGCCCGGGAGCTGTTCGGCGCGGCCCACGCGTACGTGCAGCCGCACTCCGGCATCGACGCCAACCTGGTCGCGTTCTGGGCGATCCTGGCCGACCGGGTGGAGTCCCCGGCGCTGAGGAAGGCCCAGGTGCGGCAGGTCAACGACCTCACCGAGGCCGACTGGTTCGCGCTGCGCCGGGAGCTGGGCAACCAGCGGATGCTCGGCATGTCCCTGGACGCCGGCGGCCACCTCACCCACGGTTTCCGCCCGAACATCTCCGGCAAGATGTTCGACCAGCGCAGCTACGGCACCGACCCGGCCACCGGGCTGGTCGACTACGACAAGGTCGCCGAGGCGGCCCGCGAGTTCAAGCCGCTGATCCTGGTCGCCGGCTACTCGGCGTACCCCCGGAAGGTCAACTTCCGGATCATGCGGGAGATCGCCGACTCGGTCGGCGCCACCTTCATGGTCGACATGGCGCACTTCGCCGGCCTGGTCGCCGGCAAGGTCTTCACCGGCGACTTCGACCCGGTGCCGCACGCGCACATCGTCACCACCACCACGCACAAGTCGCTGCGCGGCCCGCGCGGCGGCATGGTGCTCTGCCAGCCCGAGCTGGCCGACCAGGTCGACCGGGGCTGCCCGATGGTGCTCGGCGGCCCGCTGCCGCACGTGATGGCCGCCAAGGCCGTCGCCCTGGCCGAGGCCCGCCGCCCCGACTTCGCCGACTACGCCCAGCGGATCGTCGCCAACGCCCAGGCCCTCGCCGAGGGGCTGCTGCGCCGGGGCGGCAAGCTGGTCACCGGCGGCACCGACAACCACCTGGTGCTCATCGACGTCACCGGCTACGGGCTGACCGGCCGGCAGGCCGAGCAGGCCCTGCTCGACTCGGGCATCGTCACCAACCGCAACTCCGTCCCGCAGGACCCGAACGGCGCCTGGTACACCTCCGGCATCCGCATCGGCACCCCGGCGCTGACCACCCGGGGGCTGGGCCCGGCGCAGATGGACGAGACGGCCGAGCTGATCCACACCGTGCTCAGCCAGACCCGGCCGGGCGCGAACCCGGACGGCACCCCGTCGAAGGCCAAGTACATCCTCGACCCGGCCGTCGCCGACCGGGTCGGCAAGCAGGCCAGCGACCTGCTCACGGGCTTCCCGCTCTACCCGGCCGTCGACCTCGGCTGATCCGGGCGCCCGCCCCGACGCCCCCGCCCGGCCCCGCCGCGCGGGGGCGTCCCCGTTCCGCCCTCGGCCCCGTCCGGCGGTGCGTGGCGGGAGCGTCAGGGGCGGTGGGTGCGGTGGCGGCGGGCGCGGAGGCGGTGCAGGACGTCGGTGCCGCCCCGGCCGAAGTGGTCGTGCAGCGCGCGGTAGTCCGCGTACAGCTCGTCGTAGGCGGCCGCCCGGGCCGGGTCGGGGTGCCAGGTCTCGCGGCGGGCGGCGCCCATCGCCGCCGAGGCGGCCGGCACGTCCGGGTACGCCCCGGCGGCGACCGCCGCGTGGATCGCCGCGCCCAGCGCCGCCGGGTGCGCGGAGTCGACCACGTGCAGCGGCCGGCCGATGACGTCGGCGTAGATCCGCAGCAGCAGCCGGTTGCGGGTCAGCCCGCCGGCCACGGTCAGCTCGTCGACGGCCACCCCGGCGGCGGTGAACGCGTCGACCACCGTCCGGGCGCCGAACGCGGTGGCCTCCAGCAGCGCCCGCCAGATCTCCTCCGGCCGGGTGGCCAGGGTCAGCCCCACCAGCACCCCGCTCAGCTCGTGGTCCATGAGCACCGACCGGTTGCCGCTGTGCCAGTCCAGCGCCAGCAGCCCGTGCCCGCCCACCGGCTGCTCGGCGGCGAGGGCGTCCAGCAGCTCGTACGGGCTCAGCGCGCGGCGGCGCGCCTCGTCCGCGTAGTCGGCCGGCAGGCCGGTGCGGACGTACCAGGCGAAGATGTCCCCGACGCCGCTCTGCCCCGCCTCGTAGCCCCAGGAACCGGTGGTGACGCCGCCGTCGACCACGCCGCAGACCCCGGGCACCTCGTGGTACGCCGCCGCGTTCATGATCAGGCAGGTGGAGGTGCCGAGGACGGCGAGCATCCGGCCCGGCTCGACCGCGCGGGCCGCCGCGGCGGTGACGTGCGCGTCGATGGACCCGACCGCGACGGCCGTGCCCACCGGCAGCCCGGTCCACCGGGCCGCCTCGGCGGTCAGCCCGCCCGCCCGGGCGCCCAGCGGCGCGAGCGGGCCGTCGATCCGGGGCAGCAGCCCGTCGAGGCGGGGGTGCACGGCGCGCAGGAACTCCGCCGACGGGTACCGCCCGTCCTGCCGCAGCCCCTTGAAGCCGGCGGCGGAGACGTTGCGCGTCTCCCGGCCGCAGAGCTGCCAGACAAGCCAGTCCGCGGCCTCGATGAAACGCTCCGCGCGGTCGAAGACCGCCGGGTCCTCCTCCAGCACCTCCAGCGCCTTGGCGAGCTGCCACTCGGCGGAGACCCGGCCGCCGTAGCGGGGCAGCCAGGTCTCGCCGCGCGCGGCGGCGACGTCGTTGATCCGGGCGGCCTGCCGCTGGGCCGCGTGGTGCCGCCACAGCTTCGGGTACGCGTGCGGCCGGCCGGCCAGCTCGGGCAGCTCGCAGAGCGGGGTGCCGTCGGCGCGGGTGGGCAGCATCGTGCAGGAGGTGGCGTCGACGCCGATGCCGCCAACGTCCCCGGGGCGTACGCCGGCGGCCCGCAGCGCGGCGGGCACCGCGACCCGGAGCACCTCGCGGTGGTCGTCGGGGTGCTGCAACGCCCAGTCCGGCGGCAGCGGCGTCCCGTCGGGCAGCCGCTGCGTGATCACCCCGTGCCGGTACGCGTGCACGGCCTCGCCGCGCACGACGCCGTCGGCGACGTCCACCACGACCGCCCGGCCGGAGAGGGTGCCGAAGTCGACCCCGACGACGTGCCGGGGCACCCCGGCTGCCGGCTGCGTCACCGCTCCTCCTCCCGCCGCGCCGCTCCGGCGCCCGGGCGGGGCGGCCGGTCAGCGGCGGCGGGAGGCAACGCTACCGCAGTCGTTGATCTCGACACATCGATACGCGCGGTCTCGGCACCCCCTCCGCACACGCACGGATGAGGAGCCGACAGACACGCGAGAGCCCGGTCTCCTCAGCCAGGCCCGCCGGGACTGACCGCCCGCCCCCGCCCGGTCAGGAGATGGGCCGCTTCAGGTGGTAGCGGTGCACCTCGGTGCTGCCCTGGATGTTGTTCACGTCCTCGGCGGCGGAGACCAGCTCCCAGCCCTCCCGGCCGGCCCGGTTGAGGTGCGCGATCGCGGTGTCGCCGTACGCGGTGATGTCCCGGCGCGTCCCGTCCGGGCCGTACCAGATGAAGCTGACATGGAAATTGCGGCCCTGCCCCTGATAGCGGCGGACCAGCAACGCGTACTCCCAAGCGATCATGGCGTCCATTATGGGTGTCCATGAAGGACGGCGGAACACCGACAGTCGCGCTTTGCCATGCGGTGAACGCGGTGTGTCAACGCCGAGACGGCAGGGCCGCCACCGCCGACTGTGGACAGCCCCCCTACCGGCAGTCGTCGCCCGCCCACCGGTCACCCGGTCGCGAGCCGGTTGACCCGCGCGGCTCCGGCGGGATCACCGGGCCGGTTGCGGGGTGACGGCGAGCGCCCGCGACCGCTCGGTCGTCTCGTCGGCGACCAGCGCCGCCAGCCGGTCCAGGCCCAGGTCGATCTGCTCGGGGGTGACCGCGCTGACCGACAGGCGCAGCGCGTCGACCGGGGCGCCGTCGTCGTAGAAGTGCGCCATCGGCGTCCAGAGCAGCCCGTACTCGCGGGCGGAGCGGTGCAGCAACGCGTCGTCGACCGCGAACGGCACCGTGACCACCACGAAGAACCCGCCGGCCGGCACGTTCCAGCGCACCGGCGACGCGCCCGGCGGGAAGCGCCGGGCCAGGCCGTCGACGAGGTGGCGCAGGTTCCGGCCGTACGCGGCCCGCTCGCGGGCGGTGGCGGCCACCAGGCTGCACCCGTGCTCCAGCAGCGCGCCGCCGACCACCGCCTGGGCGATCGCCGAGGTGTTCACCGTGACCATGCTCTTGATCTTGGCAAGCTGGTCGGCGAGCAGGCCCACCGAGCCGTCGGAGCCGGCGACGCGCTGGTCGGCGACCACGTAGCCCACCCGCGCGCCGGGCAGCACCGTCTTGGCGAACGAACCCAGGTAGACCACCCGCCGCGCGGTGTCCAGCGCCTTGAGCGTCGGCAGCCGCCCCGCGTCCCCGGCCGGGAAGAGGCCGTACGGGTTGTCCTCCAGCAGCAGCAGGTCCTCCTCGGCGGCGAGGTCGAGCAGCCGCCGCCGGTCGGCCAGCCCGATGCTCGTGCCCGACGGGTTGGCGAAGTCCGGCATCACGTAACAGGCGCGGGGGCGCAGCCCCGCCGCCCGGGCCCGGCGCACCTGCTCCCGCAGGTCGGCCAGGTCCACCCCGGCCGGGCCGCCGGCCACCGGCCGCACCGGCAGGTCCAGCAGCCGCGCGGCGCCGGTCAGCCCGACGTACGTCGGGGCGACGGCGAGCAGCACGTCGCGGGGGTCGGCCCGCAGCGCCCGCAGCACCAGGAACATCGCCTCCTGGCAGCCGACGGTCACCACGACCGCCTCCGGGTCGACCGTGATGTTCTCGTCGACGGCGAGGTTGCGGGCGACGAGGTGGTGCACGATGCCCTTGGTGCGGCCGTACTGGAACAGGGTCCGGTGCACCTGCTCGGGGCTCTGCCCGAGGTCGTCGGCCAGGTGCCGGCGGAACGTCTCCAGGTGCCGGTGCGGCGCGGCGACGTCGAAGAACTCCTCGTACGGCCGGCCGGCCGCCAGCGACACCGCGTCGGGATAGTGCTGCGCCACCTCGTTGAGGAAGTTCATCGAGTTCAGCGCCGGGTCGTCGACCGCCGGATGCAGGTCGGCGACGTGCAGGTCCACCGGTTCGGCCACCGCTCAGCCCTCCCTCAGCACGCGCAGCTCGCGGACGGCCGCCGGGTCGGCACAGCCGGCCAGCGCCAGCGCGTCGCGGAACTCGCCGGCCAGCAACGCCAGCGCCGTCTCCGCCCCCGACCGGCCCCCGGCGGCGAGCGCCCACAGCAACGGCCGGCCGACCAGCACCCCCCGCGCGCCGAGGGCGAGCGCGCGCAGCACGTCCACGCCGCCGCGCACGCCGCTGTCCAGCAGCACCTCGCACCGGTCGGCCACCGCCGTCACCACCTCGGGCAGCACGGTGGCGGTGGCCGGTGCGCCGTCGAGCTGACGGCCGCCGTGGTTGGAGACCACCACCGCGTCCGCCCCGGCGGCCGCCGCCAGCTCCGCGTCGCGCGGGTCCAGGATGCCCTTCACCACCAGCGGCAGGGCGGTGCGGCCCCGCAGCCAGTCCAGGTCGGCCCAGGTCAGCGCGGGCGCGAAGACCTCGCCGGTGTGCGCCGCGACGGCCGAGACGCCCGGGGTGGCGGCGTGCGCGAGCGCGTCCCGCCCGGCCGGCAGGTTGGCGGCGACGACGTGCGACGGGATGGCGAAGGAGTTGCGGACGTCGCGCAGCCGCCGGCCCAGAATCGGCACGTCCACGGTGACCATCAGCGCGCTACACCCGGCCGCGTGCGCCCGGTCCAGCAGATCCGCGACGAGCGCCCGGTCCCGCAGCCAGTAGAGCTGGAACCAGACGGCCGCGCCGGTCGCCGCGATCTCCTCGATCGGCACGCTGCTCAGCGTGCTGGCCGCGTACGGCACGCCGGCCGCGCCGGCCGCCGCCGCGAGCGCCGTCTCCCCGTCGGGGTGCACCAGCCGCTGGTACGCCATCGGCGCCACCGCCACCGGCAGGGCGCACGGGGCGCCGAGCAGCCGCGCGTCGGTACGCGGGGCGGCCACGCCGCGCAGCACGCGGGGCAGCACGGCCACCCGGTCGAGGGCGCGCCGGTTGGCGGCGAGGGTGGTCTCCGTGCCGCTGCCGCCGTCGACGAAGTCCCACACCTCGGGCGGGAGCACCGCCCGGGCCCGCTCGGCGAAGTCGGCCAGGCCGGCGGGCGCGGGCGGCTCGCCGGCCGGCACGTCCTGCCGGGGCAGCACCGTCTCAGCCATCGCTGGCCCCCGTCCCCGCCGCCGGGCGGGAACCCGCAGCCGCCGCCACCGTTCCCGGGCCGGCAGCGCCGGTCGGGAGACCGAACCGCTCCCGCAGGAATTCGGCGGCCCGGTCCTGGGCGCGGCGGCCGTCGTCGAACGCCCCGGGCATGGCGAAGAAGCCGTGGACCATGCCGGCGTACCGGGCGAGGGTGGTGGGCACGCCCGCCTCGCGCAGCCGGTGGGCGTACCGCTCCCCCTCCTCGCGCAGTGGGTCGTGCTCGGCGGTGACCACCAGCGCCGGCGGCAGGCCGCTCAGGTCCTCGGCGAGCAGCGGCGAGGCCAGCGGGTGCCGCGCGTCGGCGGGGTCGGCGAAGTAGTGGCCGCGGTACCAGGCGACCGAGCGGCGGTTGAACAGCAGCGGGTCCTCGCCGTCGCCGCCGGGCTCCCCGGTCTGGTCGGTGTTCGGGTACACGAGCAGTTGGGCGGCGAGCGCGGGCCCGCCGCCGTCGCGGGCCAGCAGGGTGACGGCCGCCGCGAGGTTGCCCCCGGCGCTGTCCCCGCCGACCGCCAGCCGCCGCGGGTCGACGCCGAACTCCTCGGGATGCGTGGCGATCCACCGGGCCGCCGCGTGGCAGTCGTGCACGGCGGCCGGGAACGGGTGCTCCGGGGCCAGCCGGTAGCCGACGGTGACCACCTGGCAGGGCACCGCGTTGGCCAGCCGCCGGCAGATGCCGTCGGCGGTGTCGACGCTGCCCAGCGTCCAGCCGCCGCCGAAGAAGTAGACCAGGGTGGGCAGGGGCCCCTCCCCCGCCGGCCGGTGGATGCGCACCGGCAGGTCGCCGGCCGGGCCGGGCACGTGCGTGTCGCGTACGTCGTGCACCGGCTCGACCGCGCCGCCGCCGGCGCGGATCGCGGCGAGGTCGGCGGCGCGGGCCTCGGCGAGGGTCTGCGTGTACAGCGGCGGGATGCCGGCCGCCGCGCGGGCGGCCCGGTACGCCGCGACCTGCGGGTGGACGCTCACGCGGCCTCCCCTCCGGTGTGGACCAGCAGCTTGTCGATGCCGCGCAGGAACAGGCTGCCGCTGTACGCGGGCGGCTCGGCGACCGCGAGCCGGGGGAAGCGGGCCAGCAGCTTCGGCAGCGCGAGCCGGCCCTCCAGCCGGGACACCGCCGCGCCGAGGCAGAAGTGCAGGCCGACGCCGAAGGCGAGCGACGGCGGGCCCGGCCGGCGCGGGTCGAACCGGTCCGGCTCGGGGAACCGGGCCGGGTCGCGGTTGGCGGCGGCGATGATCAGCAGGACGTTCTCGTCCCCCGCGACCGGCACCCCGCCCAGCTCGGTGTCGCGGGGCGCGGCCCGCGCCAGGAAGTGCACCGGGGCCTCCAGCCGCAGGATCTCGTCGACGGTGCCCCGGGCCAGCGCGTCGTCGCCGGGCAGCGCGGCGGCCACGTCGGGGTGCGCCAGCAGCAGCGGCAGGCCGTTGCTGAACATGTAGACGGTGGTGACGAAGGCGGCGTTGAACAGCACGATCAGGTTGCTGACCAGCTCGTCGGCGCTGAGCCCCACGTCGCCGGAGTCGACCGCCTCCACCAGCCCGCTGATCAGGTCCTCGCCCGGCTGGCGGCGCCGGTGGGCGATCAGGTCGGCGTAGAAGTCGCGCAGCTCGGCGGCGGCGGTGTTGGCGGCGGCGAGCCGCTGCGGGGTCTTGCCCGCCACGTCCAGGAACTCGTCGATCCGCTCCACCCGCTGCCGGTAGAAGTCCAGCTCACCGGCGGGGATGCCGATGAACTCGGCCATCACCAGGGCCGGCATCGGGTACGCGAACTCCGCCACGAAGTCGAACCCGGTCTCCCCGGCGTCGGCCATCCGGTCCAGCAGTCCGTCCACGACCCGGTGCACGGCCGGTTCCAGCGCGCCCAGCCGGCGCGGCGTGAAGGTCTTCGCGAAGACCGCCCGCATCCGGGTGTGGTCGGGCGGGTTGACGAACATCATCGAGGTCTGGAGGGTGCGCAGCACCTCCTGCTCCTGCCAGCCCGGCGGCGGCTGCTTGTACCACTCCGGGTCGCGCAGCACCTGGCCGACCAGGTCGTAGCCGACGGCGACGGCGGCCACCGACCGGTGCTCGGCGCGCGCCGGCACCGGGCTGACCGGCCCCAGCTCGTGCAGCCCCGCGTAGCAGGGATACGGGTCCTGCCGGCCCTCGTCGCTGTAGAGACGGGTCAGCAGTTGCGTGACGTCCACGGTCGATCGGTCTCCCCCCAGGAACGGTGGCGCGGGGGGGGGGGGGGGGGCCCCCCCCCCCCCCCCCCCCACCCCCCCCCCCCCCCGCAGCCCCCCCGCCGGGGCCCGCAG
>NZ_JBEYTP010000038.1:0-5529 GCF_040643125.1 Micromonospora sp. NPDC047465 | reverse complement strand
TGCCCCGGCTGGTGCGTCCCCCCCCCCCCCGGGGGGGGGGGGGGGGGGGGGGGGCCCCCCCCCCCCGCGCCAGATGTCACAGGCCGAGCAGTCGCAGCGGCACGGCGTCGGCCATCGCCTGGTTGCCGGCGTCGTTCGGGTGGATGTGGTCACCCGAGTCGTACGCGGGCAGCAGCCGGCTGGGCTGGGCGGGATCGCGCAGCACCCGGTCGAAGTCGAGCAGCCCGTCGAACTCGTCGCTGCCGCGCAGCCACGCGTTCACCGCCTGCCGGGTGGCCTCCTTCTCGGGCGTCCACACCCCCGGGTTGCCGTGCCCCTCGTACGGGGTGAGCGTCGACACCAGGCTGCGCAGGCCGCGCGCCTTCACCTGCTGGTTGACCTGCCGCAGCGAGGCGATGATGCTCTCGGCGGAGTCGCCCGACATCCAGATGTCGTTGATGCCCAGGTGGGTGACGACGGTCCGGGCGTCGGTCTGGGCGAAGACGTCCTCGTCGAGCCGGGCCAGGGCGTTGGGGCCCAGCTCGTGGTAGCCGGGGAAGCCGCCCGCGCCGGGCTCGGTGCCCTCGTGGTTGAGCCGGTTACCGGCCAGGCTCAGGTTGAGCACGCCCGGGGTGCGTACGTCGGGGCGGGCGTCGACGAGGCGGTCGGCGAGCAGGTCCGGCCAGCGCTTGTTGGCGTTGACGGTGCTGCCGTTGCCGTCGGCGATCGAGTCGCCGAAGACCACCACCGAGCCGGGGCTGTGCCGGCGCTGCACGTCGATGCCGGACAGGAAGAACCAGCAGCAGTTCGGCCGGATGGTGAACCCGGCGCCGTCGGCGGCGGAGGTGAGGTCCGTGGCGCCGATGAAGTTGGTCTGCCGGGACTGGCCGTGGAAGGTCACCGGCCCGGTCGGCGTCGGGAAGTGCAGGGTCACCACCAGGTCCTGCTGGTCGCCGACGGGCAGGGCGACCGGGTCGCTGAGCAGCTCGGCGCCGCGGTTCATGGTGGCGGAGGTGGCCCCGTCGAAGGTCAGCTCCCGCAGGGTCGAGGTGTCGATGTCGGACAGGTCGTCGGGGGTCGCGGTGTTCGGCTTCGCCACGGTGGCGCGGCCGACCTTGACGGCCTGCTCGCCGTACATGTTGCTCAGTCGCACCCGGAACTGCGGTCCGCCCACGCTGGTGTGCACGACCATCCGGACGCTCTGGTTGTTGAGGCCGTTGTTGGTCAGGCCGGTCGCGTTGCCCCGGGTGACCGCGGCCGCCCAACTGCCCGCCCAGACCGTCCGCTGCTGGCGGGCCGCCTCGGCATCCGGCGGGCCGGCGCTGGCCACCACCGCCGGGGTTCCCGCGATCAACAGCGTGGCCGCGGACGCGATGACAGGCCATCTCTTCGGGGTCGACATTGAACCTCCATCGTTGGCAGCCCAGGGCCGTCCGCTGACGGCACCGCCTGGACGATGGTCCAGAAACCTAGCCGCCCCGTTTTACGGGCGTCAATCAACCTGATCGACGTGATCAAATGTCCTCCGGTCCGGCCGGAACGCCGTTCGGTCTCTGTCCCGTGACAGGCGGTGGTGCCTACGCTCACGGACGGCGGCGGTGCGGTCGCCGAGGCGCGCGCCCACCCGCCGCGCCGGCGAGCTGGCCCGCCGACGCGGTGTACACGTCCCCGGGTTGGCCGGCGGGCGGCCACTCCTCTTCGCCGATGGGGGCTGCGGGATGACTGACGGACCGGAGCGACGGGACGGCTACGCACACCGGGCACTGGAGCTGTTCGCCGACTTCGGTGACCGGGAGGCGCTGGTCGGCGGCGGGCGCCGGCTCAGCTACGCCGACGTCGCCGCCGAGGTACGCCGGCTGGCCGCGACGCTGCGCGGGCACGGCGTACGGCCGGGCGACGGGGTGCTGGTCGCGCTCGGCAACCCGGTGGAGGGGCCGCTGGTGCAGCTCGCCCTGCACCTGCTGGGCTGCCGGACGATGTGGATCGCGTCGGTCACCTCCCGCCGCGAGGTGGACGAGTTCGTCCGGCTGGCCCGCCCCGACGCCTTCGTCTACGACGCCCGCGACCCCGCGAGCCTGGGCCCGGAGCTGGTCGCCGGGCTGCCCGGCGTGCCGGTCTTCTGCCTGGGTCCGGGCGGCGCGGGCCCGGACCTGACCGCCGCCGGGCCCCCCACGGCGGGGGACGACCTGCCGGCGCGGCCGCCCGCGCCGGAGTCCTTCCTCCAGACCAGCGGCACCACCGGCACGCCCAAGCTGGTGCACCACCGGGAGAGCTTCTACGCGCAGATCCTCGCCCTGGCCGCCGACTTCCGCGCGGCCGGGTACCCGCTGCTGCGGCACCTGTCGCACTCGCCGATGTGGCTGGCCAGCGGCCAGATCACCACGCTGTTCAACCTGTTCACCGGCGGGGTGCTGTTCCCCTGCGACGGCTGGGATCCGGCGCGGTTCATCGAGACCGTGGGGCGGGAGCGGATCAACTCCACCTTCGTCACCCCGCCGATGCTCTACGAGGTGCTCGACCACCCGGCGCTGGACGGCGCGGACTTCTCCGCCATGTTCATGTTCAACGTGGGCGCCGGGCCCGCCGCACCCGCCCGCCTGCGCCAGGCCATCGCCCGCTTCGGCCCGGTGCTGCGCATCGTGTACGGACTCAGCGAGGCGGTGGTGATCACCGCCCTGCCGGGGCTGACCGACGACCCGGAGCACCCGGAGCGGCTGCGCTCCTGCGGTCGGCCGTACGGGGACGTGCGCGTCGAGATCCGCGCCGAGGACGGCACCGTGCTGCCGCCCGGTGAGAACGGCGAGGTGTGGGTGCACACCGACCTGCGCTTCGCCGGCTACCACGGCCGGCCCGAGCTGACCGCCGAGACGCTGGTCGACGGCTGGGTCCGCACCCGCGACATCGGGCACGTCGACGCCGACGGCTACCTCTACCTCGTCGACCGGTTGCAGGACCGGATCCTCACCCGGCGGCGCAGCTGGCCGATCTACTCCCGCCCGGTCGAGGACGTCCTGGCCGGGCACCCGCAGGTCCGCGCGGCGGCGGTGATCGGCGTGCCGGACGAGGTCGCCGGCGAGCTGCCGTACGCCTACGTGGTGCCGGCGCCCGACGCGACGGTGACCGCGCGGGAGTTGATCGACCTGGTCACCGCCACGCTCAGCGACACCTGGGCGCCGGGCGGGGTGGAGTTCGTCGACCGGCTGCCGCTCAACCGCTCGAACAAGGTGGACAAGCGCGCGTTGCGGGCCCGGTACGCCGAGGCCCACCCGAGCGCGGTGGAGCACCCGGAGGCGTCGATCGGCAGCGTGGCGTGACGCCCCGGCGGGAACTGACCACCCTGGTCGCCGCCGACCTGATCTCGAACCTCGGCAGCCGGGTCTCCGTGGTGGCGATCCCGTGGCTGGTGCTGGAGACCACCGGCAGCCCCGCGAAGATGGGCGCGGTGGCCGCCGCCGAGACGCTGCCCTACCTGCTCTCCGGTGCGCTGGGCACCCCCTGGGCGGACCGGATCGGGCTGCGCCGCACCTCGATCCTGGTCGACGTGGGCAGCGCGGGGCTGATGGTCGCGGTGGCCCTCACCCCGTGGCTGGGCTTCGGCGCGCTGGTCGCGCTGGTCGCCCTCGTGGGCACGCTGCGGGGCGTCGGCGACCGGGTCAAGCACGTCATGTTCCGCCCGGCCGCCGAGGCCGCCGGGGTGCGACTGATCCGGCTGACCTCCGTCTACGACGGGCTCGGTCGGGTGGTCACCCTGCTCGGCGCGGGGCTGGGCGGGTTGCTCATCTGGTGGTTCGGCGTGACCCAGGCGATCCTCATCGACGCCGCCAGCTTCGCCGTCTGCGCACTGCTGGTCGGGCTGCTCGTCCAGCCGCCGGCGCCCCCGACGGCGCCAGCACGGCCGGAGGGCTACCTGCGCGCGCTGGCGGGCGGGTTCCGCTACCTCGGCCGCGACCGGATGCTGCTGACCATGCTGCTGGTGATCTCGGCGCTGAACATGGTGGTCAACGCCAGTGTCGCCGTCTACATCCCGCTCTGGGTGGCCGACGTGCTGCGCAGCCCGGTCGGGCTGGGCCTGGTGCTGGGCGCGTTCTCGGCGGGCGCTCTGCTGGGGAACCTGCTGTTCACCGCGTACGGCCCGCGGCTGCCCCGGTACCTGGCCTTCGTGGTCGGGGCGGCGGTCAGCGGCGCCCCGCGGCTGCTGGTCCTGGCGCTGAGCGAGGAGCTGGCGGTGGTGCTGGCGGTGACGTTCGCGTCCGGCATCGGCATCGCGGCGGTGAACCCGCTGCTCGGCGTGGCGATCTACGAGCGGGTGCCGCCCGAGTTGCAGACCCGGGTGATCGGGCTGGCGGGATCGCTGGCGTTCGCGGGCCTGCCGCTGGGCGCGCTGCTGGGCGGCTGGTCCGTGACCGCGCTCGGTCTCCGCCCCGCCCTGTTGGTGATGACCGCGTTCTGCCTGGTGGTCACCCTGCTGCCGCTGCTGCCCGGCCTCCGCCCCCGGCCGGCCCCCGCGCCGGCCGAGCGGGAACCGCGCGTCGTCGGTCAGGCGTAGGGTCGGGACATGGCCACGTGGGACGACGTACGCCGGATCGCGCTGGGGCTGCCGGAGACGAGCGAGCACCCCTCCTACCAGGGGGCGCCGGCGTGGAAGGTCCGGGACCGGGCGTTCGTCTGGGAGCGCCCGCTGCGCCGCGCCGACCTCGACGCCCTCGGGGCGGCGGCGCCCGACGGCCCGGTGCTCGGCGTGCGCGTGCCGGACCTGGGGGCGAAGGAGGCGCTGCTCGCCGACGACCCCGGCGTCTACTTCACCACCCCGCACTTCGCCGGCTACCCGGTCGTCCTGGTCCGGCTCGACCGGATCGACCCCGACGAGCTGACCGAGCTCGTCGTCGAAGCGTGGCAGGACCGGGCGCCGAAGCGCCTCGCGGCGGCGTACCGGGCCGGGCAGCAGGTCTGACCCGCCCCGGCGCATCGGCCGGCCGGCGGGCGGGTCGACGTCACCGCGGCAGCGCCGCCGAGACCGCCTCCTCCGGGGTGGACACGTGCAGCGGTCCGTCGACGGGCACGCCCTCGGCGTCGAGGATCCGCCACCCGCCGAGCACCACCACCGGGATGCCGCCGCGCCGCATGCCCAGGGCCACCTCGGACAGGGTCCCCCACGAGCCGCCGACCGCGATCACCGCGTCGGCGCTCCACACCAGAATCGCGTTGCGCGCCTGGCCCATGTTGGTGACGACCGTGGCCGACACGTCCGCCACGGAGCCGGGCGCGGTGCCGTCGTCGGGGCGTACGCCGACGACCAGGCCGGCTCGGGAACGGGCGCCGGCGGCGACGGCGGACATCACCCCGCCACCGCCCCCGCAGAGCACGGTGGCGCCGCGCTCGGCGAGCAGCTCGCCCACCCGGCGGGCGTACGCCAGCTCGGCGCCCGACGCGGTCGCCGGCCCGCACACCGCCACCTGCACCATGCCGCCATGATGCCCGACGCGACGTGGCGCCCCGGCGGGGGGGGCCGGGGGGGGCCGGGGGGGGGGGGGGTCACGACCGACCGCCCGC
>NZ_JBEYTP010000037.1:0-64496 GCF_040643125.1 Micromonospora sp. NPDC047465 | reverse complement strand
CGTCCGGGTACTTACGAGGGGCGGGCACAGAGAACCTCCTGGTCAGGGCCTATAAGACCACGATCGAAAGTCTCCGAGCTACCGGGGGAACCTCATTTCCAACAGCCGGCAAGTTTCAGTTTCTGACGTTCTCGGCTCTGGACGGTCGTTGCCGGGGGAGGCGGAAGCCTGCGGTGATCAGCCAGGCGAGGCCGGTGAAGCGGGCGATCGGTAGGAGGATGGCCGCGTTGTCGATGAGCAGGCTCAGGGTGGCGATTTCGGCGACGGCGGCGATGATCAGGCCTGACCAGGCAAGCCAGCGTGGCAGTAGCCGGGCGAGGAGGCCGGGCACTGCCACGCCGGCGATCAGCAGACCCAGCGGCACCACGTGCCCGACGCCGCCGGTGGCGAAGGTGAGGTATTGCAGAGCGCGCACGAGGGCCGGTTCGTCGAGCACCTCGGGTTGGGAGGTGACCCAGCCGAGCAGGCCGCAGAGGGCGAGGAATCCGGCGGAGAGAGTTCCGCCGATGAGCGCGATGGTCGCGCCGGGTGCCCGGACGCCGAGTTGGTGCAGGCGCGCGGACGCGGTCGCGGCGTAGATGGCCAGCGGGATGGCGGCGGCGAACTGCAGCGCCGCGCTGACCTGCACCGCGGACTGATGATCGCGGAAGTACGCCAGGATGTCGGCTGCGGGGCCGTACGGCGACGGGTAGGGCTTGCCGCCGGCGAGCAGGGCGCCGAGGACGAGGCTGGCCATGAACAGGGCCGTGAACACGACGGCGAGGACGCCGAGCGGTGGCCCGGTTTGGTGGCGGCGGCGCTGGGTTGCGTTTGTGGTGGTCATGCGATCACCCGCCCGCCGGTCAGGTCGAGGGTGACGCCGGTGATCCAGGACGAAGCGTCGGATGCCAGGAACAGCATCGCCTCGGCGACGTCGTCGGGCTCGCCGATGCGCCCCAGCGGGAAGTGCCGGGCCAGTTCGTCGAGCTGCTGAGTGCTCATTGCTTGCTCCATACGGTCGTTGCGGACAGCGGACGGGGCCAGGCAGTTGACCCGGACGGCATGCTGGGCGACCTCGTTGGCGAGGTGTCGGGTGAACATGACGACACCGGCCTTCGCGGCCGCGTACGCGGCGTTGGCGTGGCTTGGTTGGCGTCCAGCGCTGGAGGCCATGGTGATGATCGCGCCGCGTCGGTGGCGGACCATGCCGGGCAGCACCTCGTGCACGGCGAGAAACGTCGAGGTCAGTTCCGACTCCACCGTCGCGCGCCACCGTTGGGCGTCGAGGGCGACGGTAGGTACGGGTCGGCCCTGCCCGCCGGCGACGGTGGCGAGGATGTCGACCGGACCGAAGGCGGCCTCCACCTTCTCGCGGATGCGGCGCACGGTGGTGGCGTCGGTGACGTCACCGGGCACGGCGATGGCCTGGCCGCCGTCGGAGGCGATGCGGGCCACGACGCCGGCGAGTGCCGCCTCGTCCCGGCCGTTGACGGCGACCCGCACGCCGTTGGCGGCCAAGGCGCGGCAGGTCGCCGCGCCGATGCCGCGTGAACCGCCGGTGATGAGCGCAACCCTGCCGGCCAGATCGGGATAACGGGTGGCTGGCATTCCAGATCTCCCTTCTCGCGGGTGAACAGTTCAGCCGCGTGAACCATTCACTGGGTGTAACATATCTGGGTGACCTCACGACGGCAAGCCCGCCCCACCGGAGCGGCGTTCCTGGTGGCTCAGCTCGGCGCACACGCAGCCGAGCGATTCGCCCAACGGGTGAAGGAACTCGGGTTGACCCCGGCCGACGTCGGGCTGCTGCGCATGATCGCCGGCCAGCCCGGGCGAAGTCAGCGGTCGCTCGCGACGGACCTCGGCGTCGTACCCAGCCGGGTGGTCGCGCTCGTCGACAGCCTCGAGCGCAAGGGGCTCGTCGAGCGGCGGCCCGGCGAGACCGACCGCCGCCACCACGCGCTGCACCTCACCACCGATGGCGAGCAGGTGCTGATGCGGATGCGGTCCATCGCCGCCGCCCACGAAGACGACCTCTGCGCCGCCCTCAGCACCGACGAGCGCACCCAACTCGCCAGCCTGCTGCAGCGGATCGCCGACCAGCAGGGACTCGTCCCACACGTGCACCCCGGATACCGAAACCTGAGCGCCCCGCGGTGACGACCACCTCAAGCCGTCGGTCCCCAACCACCCGGTGACCGACATCCTGTGACCTGACACCAGACGCTCCAGCAGGAAGCCAGGAGAGTCACGCCGACCAGCGTGCCGCGCCGGGGTGGCGTCACCGGTCCTCCGGGTGGCCGGCCGTCTCTTTAGGGTCCCCCCGCACCCGGCACGGGGTTGAAGTCGTCGTCGACCAGACCGAGCCGGTGCGCCAACACCGCCGCCTGCACCCGGTTGCGCAGCACCAGCTTCTCCATCGCCGCGGACACGTGCGTCTTGACGGTGGTCACCCCCAGATGCAGCCGCGCGCCGATCTCCGCGTTCGACAGCCCAGCGCCGACCAGGGCCAGGACCTCCCGCTCCCGGGCGCTGAGCAGCCGCAGCGCCGCCGCCGACCGGTCGGGCTCGCGCTCCCGGTCGTGGGCGGCGAGCGCCCGGCGCAGGACCCGGGCCAGCACCGGCGGCGCCAGCAGCGCCTCCCCCCGCGCCGCCCGGCGTACCGCGTCCACCAGTTCCTCCGGGGCGCCGTCCTTCACCAGGTAGCCGATCGCGCCCACCCCGAGCGCGCCGTACACGTTGACGTCGTCGGCGAACGTGGTCAGCACCACCACCCGGGCGGACGGCTGCCGGTCCAGGATCCGCCGGGTCGCCTCGATGCCGTCCATCCTGGGCATCCGCAGGTCCATCAGGATCACATCCGGCCGCAGCCGTTCGGCGAGGCGGACCGCCTCGTGGCCGTCCCCGGCCTCACCCACCACCTCGAAGCCACCGGCCGTCCGCAGCAGCAGACCGACCCCGGCCCGGACGAGCGTCTGGTCGTCCACCACGAGCACCCTGATCACGTGTTCTCCCTGATCGGTAGCCGGGCCCGCACCTGCCAGCCACCGCCGTCCGTGGCCGTCGCGGCGAGCGTGCCACCGAGCAGGCCGACGCGCTCCCGCATCCCGTTCAACCCGTACCCGGACGCGGGCAGCACGGGACGCCGCTTCATCGGCCCGCTGTCCAGCACCTCCAGCAGCAGCGCACCGTCGACCACCCGGACGTCCACCGAGGCGATCGCCCCGGGCCCGGCATGTTTGAGGGTGTTGGTCAGCGCCTCCCGCACCACCCGCGCGGCCGTCGTCCCCACCACCAGAGGCACCCGGTCCAGTGTGGCCGGATCGCCCACCTGGACCGTGACGCCCGCCTCCCGTAACCGTCGGGCGGCGTCCCGGATCACCTGCGCCGGCTCCACCTGGGGGTCGACCGGCTCGACCGCCTCCGGGTCCCGGAGCACCTCCAGCAGCTCCCGCAGCTCGTCCAGCACCTGCCCGGCCGTGTCGCGCAGCTCGCCGAGGGCGGAGACCGCCTCCTCGGTCCGGCCCGTGTGCTGCACGGCGTACCGCGCCGCGCCGGCGCGCAGGGCGATCGCCGCGATGTGGTGGGCCACGATGTCGTGCAGGTCCCGGGCGATGGCCGCCCGCTCGGCGAGCCGGGCCGCCCGCGTCTCCGCCGCCCGGCGCTCCTCCACCCCCCGGGCACGCTCCTCGGCCGCCACCGCGGCGTGCCGCACCCCGCGCAGGTACCGACCGAACGCCACCGGCGCAGCAACGACCCCGGCCAGCATGATCAGGCGGATCACGCCCGTACCGCCCGAGAGGACCCCGGCGTCGCCCTGCTGCAGGACGTCAACCAGCGTCACCCCGAGGAAGAGGACGTACGCCGCCGCCGTCGAGGCCCGGCCGCACCAGTACGCGACGTAGCCCAGCGCAACCGCCGCGGCGAGCTGCGCGGTGCCCGCCCCGGCCGGCGCCACCGCGTCGGCGACGAACAGCAGCGCCGACTCCGCGAACAGCACCGGCCAGGGCCACCGCCGTACGGCCACCAGGGCGAGCCCGGCGAGAACCGCGAAGACCCCCGCCCACCCCTCGCGGGCCGTCCCGGGCCGGGCGAGCCAGGTGCTGGCCAGCCCGAGGCCAGCCGTGACCAACCCGAGCAGCAGCTCCCGCCACCAGCCGCGTCGCCCACCCATCACCTGGCCAACCATACGGAGGGCCGGCGCCCCCGCCGGCCCTCCCATCGGCCGCCATGCCTCCTCCAGGTGGCCGATACGCCGACCGCCGGCACGAGCCCCGCCCCGCCGTCCCGCACCTAGCGTCACCGGCGTGACCAGCGACGCGCCGACCTTCCTCGCCCAGTTCATCCGACACCCGCTCACCACCGGCGCGGTGTTGCCCAGCGGGCCCACGCTCGCCCGGGACATCACCGCCGCGGTACCGCGGGTGGGGCATCCCCTGGTGGTCGAGCTCGGGCCGGGGACCGGGGCATTCACCCGCACCATCCAGGAACGGCTGGCCGGCCGCGGCCACCACCTGGCGGTCGAGCTCAATCCGACGTTCGCCACCGGCCTGACCCGTCGGCACCCCACCATCGAGGTGGTACGCGCCGACGCCGCCACCCTCGGGGAGTTGCTGGCGGAACGCCGGCTGGTCTCCGCCGACGTGGTGATCAGCGGGCTGCCCTGGGCCGCCTTTCCCGCCGCGCGGCAGCGGGCGATCCTCGACGCCGTGGTCGGGTCGCTCGGCGCTGGCGGCGTGTTCACCACCTTCGCGTACCGGCACGCGCTGCCGACCCGCCCGGCGCGGCGCTTCCACTCGCTGCTGACCAGGGCCTTCGACGAGGTGACCGTGGGCCGTACCGTGTGGACCAACCTGCCGCCGGCCCTGGTCTACCACTGCCGCCGACCGCTCCACCTCGCCCCCCGGCACGCGGACCGTCCGCCGGCAGGGTAGCCAGACCGCGGCGTCTGGCTGGACCGACAGCCGATCGTGCTTTCGGTCCAGCCAGCCTGGTCGTCGAGCGGGACAACTTCCCAGCCGCCGTCGGGCCACTTCACCCGCCACTCAGGGCAGTCCTGTCGTGTGAGGAGCGGCCGTCCGACGAGCATTCAAGTGGTTCAATCACGGGTCAGACGCTCAGCGTGGTCGGTTTCCTCCGTTGGGACGTCGCTGTGTCGACTGCTGCGCAGCCGCCACCGAGTGGTTGTGTCGTCCGGGCCCCGCAGCTCGCCGCTGGACAGCGCCAGGTCGATGCGTTGGCGGACGACATGTTCCATGTCGGGCTCGACAGCGAACAAGATTCTCAGACGCAACTCGCCATCGACCCAGTCCGCGTGACTGTGGTGCGGCGCCAGGGGGCACGGCGGCTCATGATCCCAACTTCCACACAACTCCGCCGTGATCGCCGCCCCCGGAGCCCGCAGATCTGCCCCCGGCTCCATGACGAGGACTGCCTCGTGAGCGAACGCCTGTCGCACGCGCTCAGTGTCCCAGGAGGCTTCGCGCCGCAGGCGAGGAACCTCCGGAACGTGCCTGAGCAGCAAGCCTGCCAGTGAGCTGTTCAATCCTGACCCGGAGCGGCGTGACGGTTCACCATAGGGATACGCACCCCGGCGGCCGGCAAGCCCTTGGCCCACCAATGGAGGTAGCGGCGGTAGGCGGTGCGCTCACGCTTGTCGAACAGGTCCGGGCGCCGGCGACGTAGACGTCCGTGAGCAGGGTGGGCAGCACGTCGCCGTTACGGCGGAACGCGGAGGCGCGTTAGTCATGACTGAGGGTGCCGAGTCCCACCAGCCGACCTGGAGCGTGGCCGCTACCGGTACTGGAAAGGGCAGGAGTTGGAACGCGGTGGCGGACGCGCCGAGGCGTTCAGCGATACGGTCATTGCGATCGTCCTGACTCTGATGGCCATCGAGCTGCTCCGACGACAGGAAGAAGGCGGCGACGAGCTCGGCGCGTCGCTGTTGCGTGGATGGCCCGCCTACCTTGCCTACGCGATCACCTTCACGATCGTCGGGCAGGTCTGGCTCACCCACCACAACATGTGGCGCTACGTCGAGCGTGGCTGTCCAACCTTGGTGCCACGACGTCAGTAGGTGGCCAGCGGGTGAGGGATGCGGGCGGTCGAGCGCACAGTCTGCCGATCCGCAGGCCCTCGCCGTCGCAACCGGTCTCCGCCGGGTCAGCCACGGCGAACTCGACGGTGGCCAACCGCATCAGCCACGCTCATCGCTTGGGCCTGCTCGCAGCTCTGAGGCTGCCTTCCGCAGTCCCGCTCAGTCGAGCGCCGACTCACCGCCCGGGTATGCGAAGGACGAGCGCGGTGAATAGAAGCCCCAGACGATTTCGAGCGGCTCAGCAGGGCGCAGGGCGTAGACCGAGTGGTCGGGTGCCAGGAATTCCACCGACTCGATCTCGAAGGGGTCGACCGGCTCCGCCACGAAGGGGTAGTTCCCGCTCAGCAGCCTGCCGTCGAGTCGAGTGAGGTAGCGGAGCTGTCCACGGTTCACGGCATCACCGGTGCGGCCGACCCGGGCCGTCGTGCGGATCACCGGTACGCCGTCCGCCTCCGTGGTGGCGACCAGCCGGTGCCCCTTCACCTCGATCGTGGTGGTACCCGCGCTCGCCGGCACGCCCCGGGTGGCGGCGTAGTCGCGGACCACCGGGCTGGAGTTGAAGTAGTGCGTCCACCAGCGCCCGGGGGTCACCCCGTCCGGTGCGTCGACTCCCGACAGGTCCGGACCGAGATACGTCAGCGAGTAGGCGCCGAAGCCGGACGTCTGCACGGCGTCGTCAACGACGTACTGGTTCATGAAGACCTGCCGGTTCGGGGCCGGCTTGAGGCCCTCCGGCACCAACGCGGCAACCGCGTCGGGGTCGGCCGGAACCCAGCCGAAATAGATCATCCGGCTGTTCACCACGAGCTGCGGTGCGGCGAGCTCAGTCACGAGAACCCCTTCCACGCATCCGATCGGTTGCCACGAGGCTACGTGCCGCACACCGCATAGACACCGACGGATTGGCGACACCGGCGGCGCCGGCAACGGTCGCACCGACGGCCGTTTCCGATCGGCCTTGGCCTTGCCGAGACCGCCGCTCTGGTCGAGGCTGAGGGCCGGCGAGTCCGCGCGGACAGCCGATGTGCGTGACCAGGCCGCACTGGATGCCGTGGGCGCCGAGGCGACCGAGAAGTTCGGCGGGATCGACATCCTGGTCTCGAATGCCGGCATCGCGAACCAGAACCCCGCTCTGGCTGCGGAGAACCCGACCCTCGACGACGTGGCCCGGGTCGTCGGCGGCCTGGCGCTGCTGCCCGTGGATGCGGGCCTGCTCGCGAAGTGCTGACCCCAGGACCGACGCCTAGATCCCAAGAGCCTCGACGGTGTGGGATTCGAGGTTGGCCTCGAATCCCACACCGGGACGCGCGGGCCAGCCCTGGTGACCGCGCGGACATGGGTCAGGCGCGCTGGGCGAGTGCGTCGACCAGACGGCGCGCCGAGCCGGCCAGGTTCCACTCGCCGGCCAGCTCCAGCAGCCGGTCCGGGTCGGCCGGGGCGCTGGGCAGCGCGGTGGCCAGCTCGGGCAGCGGCACGTCGAGGGCGACCCGGACCACCTTCGGCGCCACGGCCAGGTAGTCGCGCGCGGCGGCGAGCTTGGTGCGCAGCCCGGGGGCGAAGCCGGAACCCGGCTCGTCCAGGGCGGCCAGGATGCCCGCGATGTCGCCGTAGCGCTCCACGAGCCGGGCGGCAGTCTTCTCGCCCACGCCCGGCACCCCGGGCAGCCCGTCGCTCGGGTCCCCGCGCAGGGCGGCGAAGTCGGCGTACCGGGCGGCCGGCACCCCGTAGCGGGACCGCACAGCGGCGTCGTCGCAGTCCTCCAGCTTGGCCACGCCCCGCCCGACGTAGAGCAGCCGCACCGGGCGGGCGTCGTCGACGAGCTGGAACAGGTCCCGGTCGCCGGAGACCACCTCGACCGGCGCCGGCTGGGTCACCGACAGCGTGCCGAGCACGTCGTCGGCCTCGTAGCCGGCCGCGCCGACGTGGGTGATGCCGACGGCGTCGAGCACCTCCAGGATCAGCGGCACCTGTGGGCTGAGCGTGTCGGGCACCACCTCGCCGCCCTCGGGCGCCAGCCGGTGCGCCTTGTACGACGGCAGCAGCGCGACGCGCCACTCGGGTCGCCAGTCATGGTCCATGGCGCAGACCATCCGGTCGGGCTGGCGGGTGCGGATCAGGGCCGCCAGCATGTCGAGGAAACCGCGCACCGCGTTGACCGGGCTCCCGTCGGCGGCGCGGGCCGCGGACTCGGGGATGCCGAAGAAGGCCCGGAAGTAGAGGCTGGGCGCGTCGATGAGCATGATCGGGGGTTGCTGTGCCACGCCCGACAGCCTGGCACACCGCACCGACGTTCGGGGGGTACGGCACGGCGGGACAGCCCGGCGGTCAGGGGCGCTCGTCGCTGGAGTAGAGCGTCTCGCGGCGGGCCAGGTACTGCACCGCGTAGCTCGCGACCAGCAGCGCGACCGCGAGCGCCACCTCGATCCAGGCCGCCGTACCGTTGGCGATCGTCAGGCCGACGATCAGCAGCACCAGGCCGGCGACCGCGAGGATCCCGGACCAGAGCAGCCGGCGGCGACGCGCCGCGGCGCGGTCCGGGTCGTTCGGTGCCACGGCTGTCGCTCCTCTCCGCCGGCGAGGCGCTCGCGGCTCCAGGCTATCGGCGCGACCGGCCGGCCGCGCCGGAACCGTGCTGCGAGCGCCCCGACGAGGGGCGCAGACTGGCCGGTGTGACGTTCGTTCCCGGCCTGACGCTCGGCCGACGGTTCCACGACGAGGTGCTCGCGCCGATCCTGCGCCGGCGCTTTCCCGGCCTGCGCTACGCGGCCGGCCTGCTCGACGGCGGCTCGGAGCTGCTCGGGCTGGACACCGCGCGCTCCACGGACCACGACTGGGGGCCGCGGGCGCAAATCTTCGTGGCGGCGGCCGACGCGTGGCGGATCCCGCGACTGCACGCCGCGCTGGACGCCGACCTGCCGGCCGACTTCCTCGGCTGGCCGACCCGGTTCGCCGGCCACGGCCGCCTCGGCGTGGTCGACCCTGCGGGCGTCCGGCACGGAGTGAAGATCGACGAGATGGTCGGCTGGTGGCGCGACCGGCTCGGCTTCGACCCGGCCGCCGGGGTCACCACGGCCGACTGGCTGGCCACCCCGACCCAGCGGCTGGCCGAGGCGACCGGCGGCGAGGTCTTCCACGACGGCCTCGACGGGGCGCTCACCGGGGCGCGGAGGGCCCTGCGGTGGTACCCGGACGACGTGTGGCGGTACGTGCTCGCCGCCGGGTGGACCCGCGTCGCCCAGGCGGAACACCTGCCCGGCCGCTGCGCCGAGGTCGGCGACGACGTCGGCAGCCGGGTGGTCACCGCCGGGCTGGCCCGGGACGTGATGCGGCTCGGCCTGCTCCTGCGTCGCCGCTGGCCGCCGTACGACAAGTGGCTGGGCACGGTGTTCGGCCGGCTGCCCGGCGCGGGACCCGTGGTCGCGGCCCTGGCCGACGCGCTGGGCCCGGGGGACTGGCCGCGCCGGGAGGACGGGCTGGTCCGGGCGTTGGAGACCGTCGCCGCCTGGACCGACGACACCGGGCTGGCGGCGCCGGTGCGTGCCCGACCACGCCCCTTCCACCGCCGGCCCTTCCTGGTCCTGGACGCCGGCCGGGTCGCCGCCGCACTGCACGCCGCCGTTACCGACCCGGCCCTGCGCGCGCGACCGCCGGTCGGCGCGGTCGACCAGTTCGTCGACAGCGTGGACCTGCTGACCCACGCCGACCGGGCCCGCCGGCTGGCCGGCGCGCTGCCCGTCGTGCCGGACGTGCCGGACGGGCCGGACTGAGCGCGGGGTCAGGCCGTCAGCGGCCCGCCGGCACGGGGCTCGCCCGGCGGTCGCCGGCCGCCCGGTCGTGGTCGGTGAGGTCGCGCAGGCGCCGGACGGGGGACAGCAGCAGCGCCAGGGGCGCGCAGACCGCCGCGAACGCGAAGACCAGCAGGGTGGCGCGGGTCCCCGCGACGCCGGCGAGGGCGCCCGCGAGCAGGCCACCGACCGGGATGGCTCCCCAGGAGACGAACCGGACGGTCGCCATCACCCGCGAGAGCAGCTCGGGCGGGCTGGCGATCTGCCGGTAGGTCCGGGTGGTCACGCTGAGCACCACGACGCCGGCCGCGAAGACGACGTTGCCGACCGCGAAGGCGACGTACGCCGGCCAGCCGGTGCCCCAGGGGACGACGAACGCGCCGCCGACCGACACGAAGCCGGCGACGACCAGGGCCCGGGCGGTCCCGATCCGGGCAGTGATCCGGGACGTCAGCGCGGCCCCCACGAGCGAGCCGATCCCTTCGACGGCGAGCAGCAGGCCGACCAGGCCCGCCGGGGCGTGCAGCTCGCGCACCAGGTGCAGCGGGTAGAGCGCGAGCTGCGCCCCGCAGACGAAGTTCACCGCCGTCGCGGCCCACATGCCGGGGCCCATCACCGGGTGGTACGCCACGTAGCGCCAGCCCTCGCGGATCATCTCCCCGACCGGCGGCCAGCGGTCCGGCGCGTCGACGCGGCGGGCGGGCAGGGAACGGAGCAGGGCCGCCGAGACGAGGTAGCCGGCGGCGTCGGCGAGCAGGGTCGGCACCGCGCCGAGCGCCTGCACCGCGAGGCCGCCGAGCGGCGGCCCGCCGAGCTGGGTGGTGGCGTGCGTGGCGGAGGTCAGGCTGTTGTGGGACTGCAGCTGGTCCCGGTCGACGATGCTCGGCAGGAAGGTCGAGTTGGCCACGTCAAAGAGCACCGTGGCGAAGCTGACCACCAGCGCGGTGACCACCAGGTGGGCGACGGTCAACCGGTCGAACCACCACGCGACCGGCACCGACGCGACGGCCAGCGCGCGGGCCAGGTCGGCGCCCACCTGCGTCCCGCGCAGCGGCAGCCGCTGCGTGAGGACGCCGGCCGGCAACCCGATCACGAGCCAGGCGACGTAGCTGGCCGCCGCGATGAGGCCCATCTCGAACGCGGTGGCGTCGAGCACCGTCAGCGCGGTCAGCGGCAGCGCCACGGCGCCGACCGCCGACCCGACCGCGCTGGTCGTGCCGGCGGCCCACCACCGCCAGAACACCCCGGCTGCATGCCCGACGCCCATGTCGTCCGCCCCCGTCCGCGAGCCAGTGAGTTCCAATTTGAAACGGACTATAGTCGAGGGCGACGGAGCGGACGGGGGTGGGACGTGCGGCGGGCCGACCTGGCGGACGCGGACTGCGGCATCGCGCAGGCGCTGGGCGTCCTCGGCGACTGGTGGACGTTCCTCATCGTGCGCGAGGTCGCCGGCGGGACCACCCGCTTCGACGCGCTCCACCGTGAGCTGGGCGTCAGCCGGAGGGCGCTGACCGAACGCCTGGCCGGGCTCGTCACGCACGGCGTGCTGGAGCGACGGCCCTACTCGGCGCACCCGCCCCGCTTCGACTACCTGCTCACCGCCAAGGGCGAGGGCCTGTTGCCGGTGCTCATCGCCCTGCAGGACTGGGGCAACCGGTACGTGATGGGCGACGGCGACCTCACCGCGACCGCCGACGCCGCCTCCGCCGAGGCGCGCCGCGTGCACGACCTGGTCGGCCGGCGGCTGCCCGACGTCGTCCTGCCCGGGCACGACGGCCGGCCAGTCGCGCCGGCCGACGCGCGGGGCTGGAGCGTGCTCTACTTCTTCCCCGGGGCGTTCGCACCCGGGGCGCGGGCCCTTCCGCCGGGCTGGGGGGAGATCCCCGGCGCGGCCGGCTGCACGTTGGAATCCACCAGCTACGCCGCCCGACACGCGGACTTCCGGGCCGCCGGCGCGCGCGTCCTCGGAGTGAGCACCCAACGGCCCGACCAACTCGCCGACTTCGTGGCGCACGCCGAGCTGCCCTTCCCGCTGCTGTCCGACCAGGACGGCCGGCTCGCGGCAGGGCTGTCGCTGCCCACCTTCCGGGCCGGCGGCGTCGAGCGGTTCAAGCGCCTGACCCTGCTGGTCGGCTCCGACGCCGTCGTCCGCGCGGTGCAGTTCCCGGTGTCCGATCCCGCCGGCTCCGTCGACGAGATGCTCGCCCTCGTCCGGCGCCGGGCCGCCTCCTGAGCGTCCGGCCGGGAAGTGCCCGTCGGCGCGTCGGGCCGCCGCCCGCGCCTCGTCGGGGAGCGCCCGCCGGAGCGCCGGGTGGGCTGGGTCGGTGCCCGAACGACCGTTAAGCTGGCCGGTGTGGGATCCGAGAAGCTGTACCCGCCGCAGCGGCTGGCCGCCGCGCAGCGCGCCACCGCCGCCGCCGGGCTGGACGCGCTGCTGCTCACCCCCGGCTCAGACCTGCGCTACCTGACCGGCTACGACGCGCACGCCGGCGAGCGCCTGACCTGCCTGGTACTGCCCGCCGAGGGCGAGCCGACGCTGGTCGTGCCCACCCTGGAACGGCCGGCCGCCGAGGCGTCCCCGGCCCCGGCCACCGGCGTGCGGATCGTCGACCACGCCGACGGCACGGACCCGTACCCCCTCGTCACCGCCGCCCTCGGCGGGCCGGTGGCGGCGGTCGGGCTGGCCGACCGGATGTGGGCCGAGCAGGTCCTCGCCCTGCGCGCCACGCTGCCCGGCGCCACCCAGCGGCTGGCCTCCGAGGTGCTGCGCGAACTGCGCATCCGCAAGTCACCGGCGGAGGTGGCGGCGCTGGCCGAGGCGGGCGAGGCGATCGACGCGGTGCACGACCGGATGGGGGAGTGGCTGCGGCCGGGGCGCACCGAGACGGAGGTCGCCGCCGACATCGCCGCGGCGATCCGGGCCGCCGGCCACGTCACCGTCGACTTCGTGATCGTCGCCGCCGGCCCGAACGGCGCCAGCCCGCACCACGGCACCTCCGACCGGCCGATCGGCGCCGGCGAGCCGGTGGTGGTGGACATCGGCGGCACGATGCCCTCGGGCTACCGCTCCGACTGCACCCGCACCTACGTCGCCGGGGGTCCGCCGCCGGCCGAGTTCGCCGACTACTACGAGGTGCTGCGCGCCGCCCAGGCGGCGGCGGTGGCCGCGGTCCGCCCCGGGGTGACCGCCGAGGCCGTCGACGCCGCCGCGCGGGAGCCGATCGCCGCCGCCGGCCACGGCGCGGCGTTCCTGCACCGCACCGGCCACGGCATCGGCCTGGACGGCCACGAGGAGCCGTACGTGGTGGCCGGCAACGCCCGCCCGCTGGAGGCGGGGATGGCGTTCTCCGTCGAACCGGGCATCTACCTGGCGGGCCGGCACGGCGCCCGCATCGAGGACATCGTCGTCTGCACCACGGACGGCGTGCAACGGCTCAACACCACCCCCACGGAGCTCATCGCGCTATGACTGTCGACCGGATCCTCCCCACCGACGAGGCCCACGACCTGCTCGATCTCGCCACCGAACTCGCCGACCGGGAGCTCGCCCCGAAGGCGGCCGGGTTCGAGGAGCGCGCCGAGTTCCCCCGCGAGGTGCTGCGCACCCTCGGCCGGGCGGGCCTGCTCGGCCTGCCGTACGCCGAGGAGCACGGCGGTGCCGCCCAGCCGTACGAGGTCTACCTGCAGGTGCTGGAGATCCTGGCCAGCCGCTGGCTCGCGGTCGCCGAGGCGGTCAGCGTGCACACCCTGTCCTGCTACCCGCTCGCCCAGTTCGGCACCGACGAGCAGCGCAAGCTGCTGCCGGACATGGTCGGCGGGGAACTGCTCGGGGCGTACTGCCTCTCGGAGCCGCAGGGCGGGTCGGACGCGGCCAGCCTGACCACGAAGGCCGTACGCGACGGCGACTCCTACGTCGTCACCGGCACCAAGGCGTGGATCACCCACGCCCGGGTCGCGGACTTCTACAACATCTTCTGCCGCACCGGCGGGCCCGGCCCGAAGGGCATCTCCTGCCTGCTGGCCGACCGGGGCACGCCGGGCATCACCCCGCAGGCCGCCGAGCGGACGATGGGCCTGCACGCCTCGCCGGTGGCACAGGTCGCCTTCGACGACGCCCGGGTGCCGGCCGAGCGGCTCATCGGCGGGGAGGGGATGGGCTTCACCATCGCCATGTCCGCCCTCGACTCGGGGCGCCTCGGCATCGCCGCCTGCGCGGTGGGGCTGGCCCAGGCGGCGCTCGACTACGCGGTGGGCTACGCGAAGGAACGGCAGCAGTTCGGCCGGGCGATCATCGACTTCCAGGGGCTGGGCTTCACCCTCGCCGACCTGGCCACCCAGATCTCCGCCGCCCGGGCGCTGATGCTCTCCGCGGCCCGGCTGCGCGACGCCGGCCGGCCGTACTCGATCGAGGCGGCGAAGGCGAAGCTGTTCGCCACCGACGTGGCGATGCGGGTCACCACCGACGCGGTGCAGGTGCTCGGCGGCGCCGGCTACGTGACCGACCACCCGGTGGAGCGCTACATGCGCGAGGCCAAGGTGCTGCAGATCGTCGAGGGCACCAACCAGATCCAGCGGCTGGTCATCTCCCGGGCGCTCGCGAAGGGCTGACGATGCCCCGACGGGCCGGCACGACGCGTACGCCGCGTCGTGCCGGCGGGGGTGCGTCGTCGCAGCCGGGCGGTTTTCCCGGTAGGTTGCACGCCGTGGAGGAGATCGACCGCGCCATCGTCGCCGCACTGACCGCTGACGGTCGGCTGTCGTACACGGATCTGGCGGAGAAGGTGGGCCTGTCGGTGTCCGCGGTGCACCAGCGGGTGCGCCGGCTGGAGCAGCGCGGCGTGATCAAGGGGTACGCCGCCCGGGTCTCCTTCGAGGCCCTGGACCTGCCGCTGACCGCGTTCGTGGCGATCCGGCCGTTCGACCCGTCCCAGCCGGACGACGCCCCGGAACGGCTGGCCCACCTGCCGGAGATCGACTCGTGCTACTCAGTGGCGGGGGAGGACTTCTACCTGCTGCTGGTGCGGGTGGCCAGCCCGACCGACCTGGAGCGGGTGCTCCAGGAGATCCGGACGGCGGCGAACGTGACCACCCGCACGACGGTGGTGCTGTCGACCCCGTACGAGAACCGGCCGCCGAAGATCAGTGCCGAGCTCCAGGCTCGGGCGCGTTCCCGCTCGGCGGGGGAGCCGGCTGGTTCCACCGCTGGATGACCCGCCGGCCGTGCTCGTGGCCGAGCACGCTGACGGTGGCGGTGTCCAGCCGCAGCAACCCGCCGGCCGATGGCGGCAGACCGACCCAGCGGGCGCCGAGCACCCGCAGGCTGTGGCCGTGCCCGACGAGGGCCACGGTGCCCCGGTCGAGCAGCGGGTGGACCCGGGCGAGTACCCGGTCGACGCGCTCGCCGACCTCGCTGGGGGACTCCCCGCCGGGGCAGCCGTCCGTCCAGAGGTTCCAGCTCGGGTGGTCGTCGTGGATGTCGGCGGTGGTGCGGCCCTCGTAGTCGCCGTAGTGCCACTCGGCGAGGTCGTCGTCGGTTCCGGTGACGGGGAGGCCGGCGAGCTGCGCGGTGCGCAGCGCCCGGGCCCGGGGGCTGGTGAGGACGGCGGCGACGTGCCGGCCGGCGAGGAACTCGCCGAGGGCGCGGGCCTGCCGCTCGCCGTCGGGGGTGAGCGGCAGGTCGGTGTACGAGGTGTGCCGGCGGCTGGCGCTCCAGGTGGTTTCGCCGTGCCGGATCAGCAGGATCTCTCCCATTCGTCCAGTCAACCAGAAGCCCGTCACTCCCGTTCACCTAGTGTCCTAGGATGCCTTAGGGGGTATGCACCCTACCACCACACGGCACAGCCCAGGTTTCCACCCGCCGGGTCCGGGCACGCAGTCGGACGAGGGCACGGAAGGCCCGGCGCAGGAGCAGGGGAGGCGACATGAGCTTCACCGACAAGGCGAAGAACAAGGTCGAGCAGCTGACCGGCGCGGCCAAGGAGCGAATCGGCGACGTCACCGACAACGAACGGATGCGGGGCGAGGGCGCCACGCAGCAGAGCGACGCGCGTGCCCGGCAGGCCGGCGAGCGCATCAAGGAAGCCGGCCGCGACGCGAAGGACGCCTTCACCCGGTGACCCGTGCGCGATGACGGCCCCCGGCGCACACGCCGGGGGCCGTCGTCTCGTCCGGGGGGAACGGGCCCGGCCACAGCTTCCAGCCCAGAGCAAGGCTGAGAACCGCGGCCTTGCTCTAGGTGGTGTCCGGCCCGGAGCGTGCCGTCCGTCTGCTGACGGTCGATGGCTGGGCGGTCGCGCGTGGGCGTCGCTGCGACGCCACCGAGGCGAGTGCCAGGCCGGCCGTCACCGCGAGTCGGCGCAGCAACCGTCCACGCAGCCATCCGTGTGGCTGCCGGCCGCCGGTCCGGCCGGGGTGAGCCCGGGTGTGCAGCAGGTGTCACCGCGCCACGCTTCGCGGCCTTCCTTGACCGCCACGGCGGCGATGACCAGCGCGGCGATCGGGTCGGCCCAGGACCAGCCGAACAGGCTGTTCAGCCCCAGGCCCACGAGCAGGACGGCGGACAGGTAGGTGCACAACAGGGTCTGCTTGGAGTCCGCGACGGCCGAACGCGAACCCAGTTCCCGGCCGGCGCGGCGCTGCGCGTACGACAGCAGCGGCATGATCGCCAGCGACAGTGCCGCCAGCACCAAACCGGTGCGGGAGTGCTCGGCCTCGGCGCCGCCGACCAGGGCCCGCACCGACTCCACCGTCACGTAGGCGGCGAGAGCGAAGAACGAGAACGCGATGATCCGCAGCGCCACCTTTTCCCGAGACTCCGGGTCGCGGCCGGCGAACTGCCACGCCACCGCCGCCGCCGACGACACCTCGATCACCGAGTCGAGGCCGAAGCCGATCAGCGCGGTCGACGACGCGATCGTGCCGGCGGTGATCGCCACGACCGCCTCGATGGCGTTGTAGGTGATCGTCGCAGCGACCAGCAGCCGCACCCGGCGGGCGAGCACCGCGCGGCGCGCCGGCGACGGCTCCGCCGGTGTCAGGTTGATCAGGGGCAGGCTCATCAGCAGCAGCCCTGCTCGTCGGAATCGGGGCAGGCGGCCGGATCTACTGCCAGTACGAGGCCGAGCAGGTCCGCGAGGGCGTGCGCCAGCCGGGCGTCGGCCAGTTCGTACCGGGTGCGGCGGCCCTGCGGCACCGCGACCACCAGGCCGCAGCCGCGCAGGCACGACAGGTGGTTCGACAGGTTCTGCCGGGTCGTGCCCAGCAGTTCGGCCAGTTCCGCTGGATAGCCTGGCCCGTCGCGCAGCGCCAGCAGCAGCCGCGCCCGGGTGGGGTCCGACAGGGCATGACCGAAGCGGGCCAAGACCTGCCCGTGCGTCAACGTCTCCACATCGCAGATAGTACAGCAGGCGGTGTACTAATCGAGGTGACGCCGCCTACGGCACAGCGGGGTGAACCGCCGTGCGGAGGTGTCGTCGTGGGTCGGAGACGCGCCACCCCCGGAGCCGGTGGTCGGCGCCGGGGGTGGCGGGTGCGGGTGGGTCAGTCGTCGACGCGGTGGTCGGCCCACCACTTCTGCCCGGTCTCGGGCAGGGTGTCGATCGGGTCGTAGTAGGCGTAGCGCTTGTTGAGCGCCTCGGTGTCGGCGGACTCGATCGAGGTGCGGTAGTTCTTGGTCCAGTAGGAGATGCCGCGCTCGCGGTCGTACTCGGTGAGCATGTGCACCCAGCGCTTGCCGACGAAGGGGACGTCGCAGACGATGCGCGGGGTGGCGTAGCCGGGCAGGTAGCCCATGATGTCGTGCTGGAGCTGCTGGGCGTGCCAGACCGGGACCCGCCAGTGCTCGGCGTTGGGGATCATGTCGCACATGTAGAAGTAGTACGGCAGGATGCCCGCCTCGCCCTGGAGGGCGAAGCAGAGGTCGAGCAGGTCGGGGGCGGTGGCGTTGACGCCGCGCATGAGCACGCCCTGGTTGCGGACGTCGCGGACGCCGACGTCGAGGGCGGTCTGGGCGGCCCTGGCGACCAGCGGGGTGAGCGACTGGGCGTGGTTGACGTGGGTGTGGATGGCCAGGTTGACGCCGCGGCGGGCGGCGGTGCGGGCGACGCGTTCGAGGCCCTCGACGACGTCGGGCTGGAGCCAGTGCTGGGGCAGGCCCATGAGCGCCTTGGTGGCGAGCCGGATGTCGCGGATGGTCTCGATCTCGAGCAGCCGCATCAGGTAGGACTCGAGGTTCTTCCAGGGCACGTTGGCCACGTCGCCGCCGGAGACGACGACGTCGCGGACGCCGGGGTGGGCCTTGAGGTAGCTGATGTGGGCGTCGTAGCGGTCGACGGGCTTGAGGGTGAGCTTGAGCTTGTCGACGGTGGGGGTGGAGTTGCCGACGAGGTCCATGCGGGTGCAGTGGCCGCAGTACTGCGGGCAGGTGGAGAGCAGCTCGGCGAGAACCTTGGTGGGGTAGCGGTGGGTGAGGCCCTCGGCGACCCACATGTCGTGTTCGTGCAGGGAGTCGCGGCTGGCGTACGGGTGGGAGGGCCAGTCGGTGCGCCGGTCGGAGGCGACGGGGATCATGTAGCGCCGGATGGGATCGGCGAGGAGCGCCTCGGTGGTCATCGGGGCGAACGGGACCATGGTGTTGAGCATCTGCGGCGGCACCAGCATGGACATGGTGGCCAGGGCCTTCTGGTCGGCCTCGAGGTCGGCGTAGAAGGTCTCGTCGACGAGGTCGCCGAGCACGGTGCGTAGCTGCTTGATGTTCTTGACGCAGTTGACGCGCTGCCACTGCGCGTTCTCCCACTGGTCGCGGGTGACGTGGCGCCAGCCGGGGAAGCGGGTCCAGTCGGGTTCGACGAGGGGTGCGCGGCGGTATTCGTAGGGCTGTCCGGCGGTGGGGACCGCGACCGGCGCGGGGCGGGACGCTGGGATGGTCTCCACCGGTTGTGTCTGGGTCACGGCCCCTCCTCGGGTGGTGCGGTTGATCAGCGATTCCGAAGGCTACTGGAAAATATCCGGTGAAGAAATTAGTCTGCCGGAAGTTTTCCCGCTACGCGAGCCCTGGCCGGGGCTTCGGGCGGCTTGACAGGGGGTGGTCTGCGTGACGTCACCGGTGGGTCTGCACCGCGTTGTCGAACCGGCGGGGGTGCTGCCGCAGGCGGCGTGGCGGCTCGACGCGCGCCCGGAGATCGCGGCGAACGAGGTCCGCATCCGGGTGGAGCGGTTGAACCTCGACGCGGCGAGCTTCCGGCAGTTGTGGGAGAAGCACGGCGGTGACGGCGACGCGGTCCGCGCCGAGGTGCTGGAGATCGTGTCGACCCGGGGGAAGATGCAGAACCCGGTGACCGGTTCCGGCGGGATGCTGATCGGCACGGTGGAGGAGGCGGGGCGGCGTTCCCCGCTGGGGTTGAAGGCGGGGGAGCGGGTGGCGACGCTGGTGTCGCTGACGCTGACGCCGCTGACGATCCTCGACGGTCTGGCGCGGTGGGACGGGCGCAGCGAGCAGGTGCCGTGCGACGGGTACGCGATCCTGTTCGCCCGGTCGATCGCGGCGGTGCTGCCGGCGGACCTGGACCCGCAGCTGTCCCTGGCGGTGCTGGACGTGTGCGGGGCGCCGGCGCTGACCTCGCGGGTGGTGGCGCGGCACGTGGCGGACCGGGAGCGGGCGGGGGACACGTCGCCGGTGCGGGTGGCGGTGATCGGCGGCGCGGGCAAGAGCGGGTCGTTGTCCCTCGCGGCGGCGCGGCGGGCAGGCGCCGGCCGTACGGTCGGGGTGGTGCCGGTGGCGGCGGAGCGGGACGCGCTGACGGCGGCGGGTCTGGCGGACGCGGTGGCGTTGGCGGACGCGCGGGATCCGGTGGCGTTGTCGTCGGCGGTGACCACGGCGCTGGGTGCGCCGGCCGACGTGACGGTGGTCTGCGTGGACGTGCCGGGTTGTGAGCACGGGGCGGTGCTGGCGACCGCGGACGGCGGCACGGTGATCTTCTTCTCGATGGCGACGAGTTTCGCGGCGGCGGCGTTGGGCGCGGAGGGTCTGGCGGCGGACGTGACGATGCTGGTGGGCAACGGCTACGTGCCGGGGCACGCGGAGCTGGCGTTGGGGTTGTTGCGGTCGGAGCCGGGGGTCCGGGCGCTGTTCGAGTCGCGGTTGGCGGCAGACTGATTGTCATGACGAACCCCTCGACTCTGTACCGCGGCGGCGTGCTGCACTGTCCGGCCGATCCGAGTGCGACGGCCCTGTTGGTGACCGACGGCAGGATCTCGTGGTTGGGGGCGGACGCGGACGCGCCGGCGGCCGACCGGGTGGTGGACCTGGACGGGGCGTTGGTGACGCCGGCGTTCGTGGATTCGCACGTCCACGCCACCGACACGGGGTTGGCGTTGTCGGGGCTGGACCTGTCGGCGGTGCGGTCGGCGGGGGAGCTGCTGGACGCGGTGGCGGCGTTCGCGGCGGGGTTGCCGTCGGACGCGGTGGTGCTGGGGCACGGGTGGGACGAGTCGAGTTGGCCGGTGCCGGAGCTGCCGGATGCGGCGACGCTGGATCGGGCAGCCGGGGGCCGGCGGGCGTACCTGTCGCAGGCGTCGATCCATTCGGCGTTGGTGTCGGCGGCGCTGCTGGCGGTGTGCCCGCAGGCGGCGTCGGCGGTGGGGTTCGACCCGTCGGGGTGGTTGCGGCGTGACGCGCACCACGTGGTGCGGGCGGCGGCGTTCGCGTCGGTGACGCGTGCGCAGCGGATGGCGGCGCAGCGGGCGGCGTTGGCGCACGCGGCGTCGCTGGGCATCGCGGCGGTGCACGAGTGCGGTGGTCCGGAGATCTCCGACGAGGAGGACTTCACGGGCCTGCTGGCGTTGTCCGGCGACGGCGTGGCGGAGGTGTACGGGTACTGGGGTGAGCTGCTGGGTGCGGCACGGGCCCGGGAGTTGGGCGCGGTCGGGGCGGGCGGTGACCTGTTCGCCGATGGGGCGTTGGGGTCGCGTACGGCGCATGTGTCGCGGGACTACCTGGACGGCGACGGGGGCTGCGGGCACGGGTACGTCTCGGCGGAGCAGGTGCGGGATCATCTGTTGGACTGTGCGGCGCACGGCATGCAGGGCGGCTTCCACGCGATCGGTGACGCGGCGATCTCGACGGTGCTGGAGGGTTTCGCGGGCGCGGCGGAGAAGCTGGGCACGGATCGGGTGCGGGCGGCGCGGCACCGGGTGGAACACGCGGAGATCATGAACAAGCGGCTGATCGCCGGGTTCGTGGAGTACGGCATCGTGGCGAGCATGCAGCCGGCGTTCGACCGCTTGTGGGGAGGTGCGGGCCGGATGTACGAGTCGCGGTTGGGTCTGGACCGGTCGTTGGAGTCGAACCCGATGGGGGCGATGCACGGGGTCGGGGTGGCGTTGGCGTTCGGGTCGGATTCGCCGGTGACGCCGTTGGACCCGTGGGGTTCGGTACGGGCGGCGGTGTGGCACCACAACCCGACGCAGCGGATGAGTGTGCGGGCCGCCTTCGCGGCGCACACGCGCGGCGGGTGGCGGGCCGTGCACCTGGACAACGAGGGTGTGTTGGCGTTGGGAGCGCCGGCGACGTTCGCGGTGTGGTCGACGCCGGCCGGGGTGGAGCGGGGTCTGCCGGTGTTGTTGGCCGCGGACCTCGAGGCGCGGGGTCCGGAGGATCCGACGCCGTTGCCGGTGTGCCGGCGCACGGTGCTGCGTGGTGACGTGATCTACGAGGAAGGGTCGGCGTGAACGAGCGTGGCGGGTGGTTCGGTGGGGGCGCGGGTCGCGTCGTCGCCGGCCGGAGTGAGGTGACGGTGTGACGGGCAAGCTTGACCTGGATCCGCGGTTGGTGGCGCGGGCGCGGGAGTTGGCGCGCCGTGCCGGGCAGCCGGTGGTGGATCTGGCGCGCAGCCACACGACGGTGTCGGTGGAGCGGGCGGTGCTGCGGTTGGCGGGGGTGACCGGCGCCGACCCGGACGGCATTCCGTGGGTGAACCGGCTCGTCGACGCGGTGGTCGCGGACGTGGGGCTGGGGCACGGGGTGGCGGTGCCGGTGTTCGACGCCATGGCGCGGGAGCAGATCGCCGATGTGACGTTGCTGGCGCAGAAGGCGGCGGCGGGGTCGGTGCGGTTCGCGGTGCCGTCGGGGAAGGCGGCCACGGCGGCGCGGAAGGCGGCGCGCAAGGCCGTGGCGGCCGGAATCCGGCTGGTCGACCGGCGCCGCGTCGAGCGGGACCGCCTGGTCAAGCGGTACGGGGATCCGAAGCAGCGGCCGTGGATCTACCTGATCGTGGCGACGGGGGACATCTACGAGGATATTCCGCAGGCGCAGGCGGCGGCGCGGGCGGGTGCGGACATCATCGCGGTGATCCGGTCGACGGGGCAGTCGCTGCTGGACTACGTGCCGGAGGGCGCGACCCGGGAGGGGTTCGCCGGCACGTACGCGACGCAGGAGAACTTCCGGCTGATGCGGGCGGCGTTGGACGAGTCGTCGAAGGAACTGGGCCGGTACGTGCGGCTGACGAACTACGCGTCGGGGCTGTGCATGCCGGAGATGGCGACTCTGGCGGGCCTGGAACGGCTCGACATGATGTTGAACGACTCGATGTACGGGATCCTGTTCCGCGACATCAACCCGATCCGCACGTTCGTGGACCAGCGGTTCTCGCGGCAGGTGCACGCGCGGGCGGGGATCATCATCAACACCGGTGAGGACAACTACCTGACCACCGCGGACGCGGTGGACGAGGCGCACACGGTGACGGTGTCGCAGCTGCTGAACGAGTTCTTCGCGCACGAGGCGGGGCTGCAGGACTGGCAGTTGGGCCTGGGGCACGCGTTCGAGATCAACCCGGATGTGCCGGGGTCGTTCCGGTTGGAGTTGGCGCACGCGCTGCTGGCGCGGGAGTTGTTCCCGGACGCGCCGCTGAAGTGGATGCCGCCGACGAAGCACATGACGGGGGACGTGTTCCGGGGGAACCTGCTGGACGGGTTCTTCAACCTGGTGGGCACGATGACGGGTCAGGGGATCCTGCTGGTGGGGATGATGACCGAGGCGGTGGTGACGCCGTGGTTGTCGGACCGGGACATCGCGCTGCAGAACGTGCGGTACGTGCTGGGTGCGGCCGGTGGGTTGCACGAGGATTTTGTGCCGGCGCCGGGCGGGTTCATCCAGCAGCGGGCCAACCGGGTGCTCGGTGAGGCGGTGGATCTGCTGGAGCGCATCGGGGAGCAGTCGCTGTTGACGGCGATCGCCGAGGGCACGTTCGGGATCATGAAGCGGCCGGCTGACCGGGGCAAGGGTCTGGCGGGGGTGGCCGCGCACGAGGCCGACTACTTCAACCCGGCCACGGAGATCCTGGAAGGGGATGCGGCGTGAGCGCCGTCGAGGTCGGCGCGACGGCGCCGGGCGGCGGGGCCGCCGAGAAGAAGATCGTCCGGCCGTACGGGGACACCACCGGCGACGGCATGGTGCAGGTGTCGTTCACGTTGCCGGTGCCGCACGACAAGCGGGCCGAGGGCGCGGCCGTGCAGTTGGCGAACAAGATGGGCATCGACCCGGCGATGCTGGTGCACGCCAAGCCGATGAGCGAAGGTTTCACCTTCTTCGTGGTGTACGGGCGGGTGAACCACCTGGTGGACCTGTCGGCGGTGCAGGTGGTGGAGCGTGACTTCCCGCTGCTGTCGGCCAAGGAGGTCAACGCGGTGGTGAAGCAGCGGTTGCGGCGCAAGTTGTCGGTGGTGGGGGCGTGCATCGGCACGGACGCGCACACCGTGGGCATCGACGCGATCCTCAACGTGAAGGGCATCGCGGGGGAGAAGGGCCTGGAGTACTACCGGGAGTTGAAGGTCACCAACCTGGGTGCGCAGGTGAGCGTGCCGGAGCTGGTGGAGGCGGCCCGGGTGGAGAAGGCCGACGCGGTGCTGGTGTCGCAGGTGGTGACGCAGCGCGACGCGCACCTGCACAACACGCGGGAGATGTCGGCGGCGTTCCGGGAGGCGATGCCGGCCGGGAAGCGGCCGCTGCTGATCGTGGGTGGGCCGCGGTTCGACGAGACGATGGCCGGCGAGTTGGGCGTGGACAGGATCTTCGGCCGGGGCACCACGCCGGGCGAGGTGGCGAGCTATCTGGTACACGCGTTGATCACGGAGAAGAAGGCGAAGGCATGAGTGATTCCCGGGTCGGTCTGACCGTCACCCACCGGCGGTACGTGCCCTACTCGCATGCGCACTACGCGGGCAACCTCGTCGACGGGGCGTACGCGTTGGGGTTGTTCGGCGACGTGGCGACGGAGGTGTGCATCCGCACCGACGGCGACGAGGGGTTGTTCGCGTCGTACTCGGACGTGCAGTTCCGCGGCGCCATGCGGGCCGGGGACGTGTTGGAGGTGACGGCGACGGTGACCCGGGTGGGCACCCGCAGCCGCACGATCGACTTCGAGGCGCGGGTGGTGTGCCGGGGCCGCCCGGACCGGGGCGAGTCGGCGGCGGAGGTCCTCGACGAACCGATCGTGGCGGTCACCGCGACCGGCACGGTGGTCGTCCCGCCGGCGGCGTGAGGCACGCGGTCTGCGCCGACGTCGGGTCCACGTACACGAAGGTGGCGGTGGTGGACCTCGACGGCGGCGCGCTGGTCGCGGCGGCCGCGGCGCCCACGACGGTCGGCACGGACGTGCTGCACGGCCTGGACGCCGCGGTCGGGGCGGCCACGGCCGGCCTGCCGGTGGGTGACGTGCCGTGGTACGTGTGCTCGTCGGCCGGTGGCGGGCTGCGGCTGGCCGTGGTGGGCTACGAGCACCTGGTGACCGCGCAGGCGGGCCGGCGGGTGGGTCTGTCGGCGGGCGCGAACGTGGTGCACGTGGCGGCGGGGCGGCTCGGCGCGGCGGAACTGGCGGGGCTGCGGGCGGCCCGCCCGGACGTGGTGCTGCTGGTCGGCGGCACCGACGGCGGTGACGCCGAGACGTTGACGCACAACGCGACCCGGCTGGCGAAGGCCCGCTGGCGGGTGCCGGTGGTCCTCGCGGGCAACGTCGACGTCCGCGACGACCTGCACGCCCTGCTGACCGGCGCGGGGGTGCCGGTGACGGTGGCCGACAACGTGCTGCCCCGCATCGGGGTCCTCGCGCCGGCGTCGGCGCGGGCGGCGATCCGGGAGGTGTTCCTGCGGCACGTCATCGGCGGGAAGCGGCTGTCGCGGGGGCCCCGGTTCGCGCGGCTGGTGCGGGCGGCCACGCCCGACGCGGTGCTGACCGGCGTGGAGGTGCTCGCCGACGCCCTCGGCGGTGACCTGGTGGTGGTGGACGTCGGCGGCGCCACCACCGACGTGTACTCGGTGCTGACGCCCGACGAGCGGGCCACGGGGCCGGGCCGGGAGGTGGCGGGTTCGTTGTGGCGGGCCCGGACCGTCGAGGGGGACCTGGGCATGCGGTGGAGCGCACCGGGGGTGCTGCGGGCCGCCGTCGAGGAGCGGCTGCTGAGCGACGCCGAGGGCGACGACCTGACGGCCGCGGCGGTGCTGCGCGCCGCCGACCCGGGGTTCCTGCCCGCGGGGGACGTCGACCGGGCCGTGGACGCCCGGATCGCGGCCCTGGCGGCGACGGTGGCGTTGCGGCGGCACGCCCGGGGCGCGGCGACGGGTGAGCGGGCCGGCCGGGACCTGCGGGACGTGCGGCTGCTCGTCGGCTCCGGTGGGGTGCTGCGGCACGCCGCGCCGGCCGACGCGGCGGGTGTGCTCTCCGCGGTGTTGACCGACCACGCGGGCGGGTGGCCGCTGCCGCGCGCCGCCCGGCCGGTCGTCGACACCGACTATGTGCTGGCCGCCGGTGGGTTGCTCGCCGCCGAGCATCCCGCGGCGGCGGGGGCGCTGCTGCGCCGCCACCTGGCCACGGATTGAGACTCGCCGACGCGACACGCCGTGTTGCAACACACGACAGGCCCGGGTGGGTTGACAGCGGCGGGGGTCCACGCCGTACCGTCTTTGAGTCCTACTACGGGAAGCGGCTGTTGTTCGCTTCGTCCCTTCGTCCGCTGGCCGAGCGACATGTGCAGTGCGTCGCGGCGGCCAGGTCCAGCGGGCGGGGGTCGGCGGGGCGGCGCGAACCGGCCGCGGTTACCGGTGTACGGGCAGGGTGAGGTGCACGGCCAGTAGACAACGGCCAGGCGGGGGCAGCCAGTCCGCGTCGGGTCGGTCCGAAGGTCGGCGTAGCTCGTTCTCGCCCCACCGGCCGGGAAGGGCCTGGGAGCATCGGGGCGCGGCGCAAGCCGCGCCCCGATTTTCGTCTCTGCGGCCAGGCGTCGTTCAGCGGGCGCATCCGGTGCCACCGGCCCGGTGTCGCCTGCCGGCCGGGAGAGGCTTCCCGTGGGCGATGACACGTCGAACGATGGTCGGCGTTGCCCGGCTCGGTCTGTCCACGGCGTCTCAGCGGTCGGCGGGTGGGGCCTGGGTGCGGTAGGCGTCGAGTTGGTCGGCGAGGCGTCGCGGCTGGCTCAGCGCGATCAGGTGCCCGCCGGGCAGCACGTCGACGTCGACGCCGAGGCGTTCGCGGGCCAGGCGGCGCTGGAAGTCGGCGGGAAAGAACCGGTCGTCGCGGCCGGTGACCACCCGGGTGGGCACGTCGGGCCAGCGGCGCAACGGGTTGGGGCGGGTGAACACCGCCGGTGACTCGTCGGGCGCGTCGGCGGCGGTGAGGCGCGCCACCACCGCCTCGGGGACGTCGTGGAAGAAGTCCACCGCCAGGTCGACGTGGTCGCCGGGGGTGCGGCCCTGCGCGACCGCGTGGTCGGCGCGGGCCTGCGCGTGGCCGGTGGCCGCCCACCACTGCCCGGCCGTCTCGCCGGGGGCGGGGATCATCGGGTTGACCAGGACGACCATCGTCACCCGCGGGTCGTCGGCGACCAAGGGGGCGGTGAACGCGCCGAGGGACTGCGCGACCAGCACCACCCGGCGCCGGTCGCCGATCGCGGCGCGGACGGTGGCGGCGTACTCGGGCAGGGCGGCGGCGTCGTCGGCGGCGGGCAGGTCCACGGCGACCGCCTCGCGGCCGCGGCGGCGCAGCTCGTCGACGAGCAGGTGCCAGTAGTCGGCGCTGCCGCCCGCGCCGGGGATCAGCACGTAGGTCACGACCGGCCCCCGGCGGCGACGTGGAACAGCATCGGCAGCACCCGGGGCGTGCCGTCGGGCGCGACGGAGGCGACGCGGGCCAGCTCCGTGGAGGCCAGCAGTCGCCGCGCCACCGGATGGTCGAGCAGTCGTACGGCGCCCTGCGGCAGGGCGGTGCTCTCGGTCATGGAGCCTCCCTCGAACCTTCGCTCCTACATTAGGAGTGCTCGCTTCGTTCGGGCAAGCGCCGCGGCTACGCTGGGCGGGTGCGTTCCTACGACGATCTGTGCGGGCTGGCCCGCGCGCTGGCCGTGGTCGGCGAACGCTGGGCGCTGCTGGTCGTCCGGGAGCTGCTGCTCGGCCCGAAACGCTTCTCCGACCTCAGCCGTGGCCTGCCGACCATGAGCCAGAACGTGCTGTCCGCGCGGCTGCGCGAGCTGGAACGGGCCGGCGTGGTGACCCGCCGCACCCTCGGCCCCCCGGCCAGCGCCCGCGTGTACGAACTCACCCCACGCGGCCGGGAGCTGGAGGAGAGCCTGCTGGCGCTGGGCCGGTGGGGCAGCCGGCAGCCGCTGCCCGCCACCGGTCGGTTGAGCGTCGACGCCCTGATGCTCGCCCTGCGCACCACGTACGACCCGGGCCCCGCCGGCGGGCCGGCGGCGCCGGTGGCGCTGCGGTTGGGCGCCGACCGGTTCGTCGCCGAGGCCGACCGGGCCGGGCTGCGGATCAGCCGGGGCGCCGGCGAGCGCTGCGCCGCCGTCGTCGACACCGACCCGCGCACCCTGCTGGAGGTCGTGTTCGGCTACCGGCCCCGCGACGAGGCGGAACACCACGGCGCGCTGCGCGTCACCGGCGAGCGGCGGGTCGCCGAACGATTCCTCGACTGCTTCACCCGCCCGGCGGCCACCGGCGTCGCCGGTGCCGCGCCGACCGCCGGGTAGCCTTCCGCTCTGTGATCAAGGTGAGGTGCCAGTGACGACCGTGGACAGCAGCCAGCCGCGCGCCGACGCCCCGCGCGTGCCCGACGTGGCGCCGCGGGCGCTGCCGCTGCGGCTGGCCGCGCCGATGGCGGTGGCCGCCGGGCTGGCGCTGCTGGCGGCGTTCCCCCCGTACGGGGTGTGGCCGCTCGCGCCGGTCGGCGTGGCGCTGCTGGCCGCGGCGACACACCGCCGCCGCGTCCGGGCCGGCGCCGGGCTGGGCTTCCTGACCGGGGTGGCGCTGTTCGCGCCGCTGCTGAGCTGGACGAACCTGCACACCGGTTACCTGCCGTGGACGCTGCTGTCGCTGCTGCAGGCCGCCTACCTGGCGCTGCTGGGCGCGGCGAGCGCGTACGCCTCCCCACTGGCCGACCGTCTCCGGTGGGCCTGGCCGGGGCTGACCGGCTTGCTGTGGGTGGGGCAGGAGGCGCTGCGCGACCGCACCCCGTTCGGCGGGTTCCCGTGGGGGCGGCTGGCGTTCAGCCAGGACGACTCGCCGCTGCTGCGGCTGGCCGCGCTGGGCGGCGCGCCGCTGGTGACGTTCGCGGTGGCGCTGACCGGGGGGCTGCTCGTCGCGGCGCTGTGGCGGCCGTGGGACGGACGGCGGCGGTGGGCGCCGATCGCCGGGCTGACCGCCGGCGCGGTCGCGGTGCCCGTCGCCGGGCTGCTGGTGCCGGTGGCCGCCGCCGGGGACGGCGACACCGTCACCGTGGCGATCGTGCAGGGCAACGTGCCCCGGCTGGGGCTGGACTTCAACGCCCAACGCAAGGCGGTGCTCGGCAACCACGTCGACGCCACCGTCGAGCTGGCCGAGCAGGTCGCCGCCGGCGCCCAGCGCCGCCCCGACCTGGTGGTGTGGCCGGAGAACGCCAGCGACATCGACCCGCTGCGCGACGCCGACGCCGGCGCCCTGATCTCCCGGGCCGCCGACACGATCGGCGCGCCGATCCTGGTCGGTGCGGTGCTGCGCGGCCCCGGCGACGGCGAGGTCCGCAACGCCGGCATCCTCTGGCGGCCCGGCACCGGCCCCGACCTGGAGCAGGTCTACATCAAGCGGCACCCGGTGCCGTTCGCCGAGTACGTGCCGATGCGCGACCTCGCCCGAATGGTCAGTAAGCAGGTGGACCGGGTGCGGGCCGACTTCGTGCCCGGCACCGAGCCGGGCGTGCTGCGCACCGGCCCGGCCGTGCTCGGCGACGTGATCTGCTTCGAGGTCGCCTACGACGAGGTGGTCCGCGACACTGTCACCGGCGGGGCGCAGCTGCTCGTGGTGCAGACCAACAACGCCACCTTCGACGTGGCGGAGGCGCGGCAGCAGCTGGCCATGGTGCGGCTGCGGGCGGTCGAGCACGGCCGGCCGGCGTTGATGGCCTCCACGGTCGGAGTGTCCGGGTTCGTTGCCCCCGACGGGCGGGTAAGCGACGCCACCGGGTTCAACACCCGCGCGGTCGTGGTGCGGCAGCTGCGCCTCGACGACGGGCGCACCCTGGCCACCCGGGTCGGCCTGTGGCCGGAGGCGGCGCTGGCCACCCTGGCGGTGGCGGCCCTGGTCGGCGCGGCCGTGCTGCGCCGCCGGCACCGCGCCGGATGACACCAGCCGGCAATCCGGCGGAGGGGAAGCGACGGTGGGCGAGACGACCGACACCCGAGGGCCACGCGCCGGCCACCCCGGCCTGGGTCGGGTGCTCGTGGTGATCCCGACCTACGACGAGGCCGACAACGTGGCGTCGATCGTGGCGCGCGTGCGCCGCGCCGCCCCGGCCGTGGAGATCCTCGTCGCCGACGACAACAGCCCCGACGGCACCGGCGCGGTCGCCGACGCCCTGGCCGCCGCTGACCCGCACGTGCACGTGCTGCACCGCGAGGGCAAGCAGGGCCTCGGTGCGGCGTACCTGGCGGGGTTCGCGTGGGCCCGCGAGCGTGGTTTCGACGCCGTGGTGGAGATGGACGCCGACGGCTCGCACGCCCCCGAGGACCTGCCCACGCTGCTGGCGGCCGCCCGCGACGCCGACGTGGTGATCGGCTCCCGGTGGACCACCGGCGCGCGGGTGGTGAACTGGCCGCTGCGGCGGCTGCTGCTGTCGCGCTGCGGCAACCTGTACGCGCGGCTGGCGCTGGGCATGCCGGTGTCCGACGCCACCGGCGGCTACCGGGTGTACCGGCTGTCCGCCCTGGACGAGATCGACCTGGCGTCGGTGTGTTCGCAGGGCTACTCGTTCCAGGTGGAGCTGGCGCGGCTGGCGCACCAGGCCGGGGCGCGCATCGTCGAGGTGCCGATCACGTTCGCCGAGCGGGAGCGCGGCAGCAGCAAGATGAGCCCGCTGATCGTGGCGGAGGCGCTGTGGCGGATCACCGCGTGGGGCCTGCAGGACCGGCGGCTGGCGGTACGGCGGGGCCTGCACGGCACCCCCGACGGTCAGGTGCGGTGGCCCTGAGCGTCGCCGTGTCATGCTGGACGCAGTGCCTGCGCGGACCGACCGCGCCGCGGATGGCGGATGAGGTGAGATGCGCCGAGGACTGAGGTACGTGCCGCTGGGCCTGTTGCTGGCGGTGCTGCTGGAGCTGGCGGTGTTCGTCGTGGTGGGCCGGGCGATCGGGTTCGGCTCGGCGCTGCTGGCGGTGTTCGCGGTGTCGCTGCTCGGGCTGGTGCTGCTGCGCCGGGAGGGCATGCGCGCCTGGCGTGGCTTCCGGGCCGCCGCGGAGGCCGGCCAGCCGCCGGGACGGCAGGTCACCGACGGTCTCGTCGGGCTGGTCGGCGCGCTGCTGCTGGCGACCCCCGGCCTGGTCAGTGGCCTGGTGGGGTTGTTGCTGCTGGTGCCGCCGGTACGTCGGCTGGCCCGTGGCGGGGTGCAGCGTGCCGCGGAGCGCCGGGTGTCGTCGATGGTCGCCGGTGACCTGTTCGGGCCCCGCCGGGTGCGGGTGCGCCGGGGCGCCCCGCAGCCCACGCCGCGCCCGACGGCCGAGCCGCCGCCGACCGTGGTCGACGGGGGCCGGGCCATCGAGGGCGAGATCGTCGAGCCCGGCCGCAACTGATCCGGGCGCAGGGCTCATCCCGGACACAACGGCCGCAACGGGCCCGGACACGACGGCGCCCCGGGAGCGTGGCTCCCGGGGCGCCGTGGCGTGTGCGGTGCGGGTCAGGCGCGGCCGCGGCGGGTGCGAACCTCCTGCAACCGCTCGGCGAGGATGTCCTCCAGCTCGGCGATGGAGCGCCGCTCCAGCAGCATGTCCCAGTGGGTACGCGGCGGCTTGGCCTTCTTCTGCTCCGGCTCGCTGCCGTCGACCAGCCGGGCGACGCTGCCGTCGAACTTGCACTCCCAGGTCGTGGGGACCTCGGCGTCGACGGCGAACGGCACCTCGAACTGGTGACCCTTGGCGCAGAGGTACTCGCGGGTCTGACGCGGCGCGAGCTCCGTGTTGCGGTCGGATTCGTAGCTCACCGCGCCCAGACGGCTTCCGCGCAGCATACGCTCGCCCATGATCGACTTCCCCTCGTTGGTGGTGCTGGTCTTCTCTGTGTAACGGTCCGTTCCCGCCGGGCCATTCCCGCCCGGGGCGCTGCCGCGCCGCCGGGCGAGCCTGAACCAGGGTAGCCGGCCATGCCAGCCGCCCGGCGGGGTCGTCCCCGGCCGGGTCGGTTGGGTGGAGTGTTTCCGTTGCCAACGGGGATGTTAACCGCCCGAGTGGAGCGGAGGTTGCGATGGTGGGTGACGCGCCGGTGCAGTCCCGTCCGCCCTCCGGGCGGACCTTCCTCGGGCACCCCCGGGCGTTGTCCACCCTCTTCCTCACCGAGATGTGGGAGCGGTTCAGCTTCTACGGCATGCGGGCGATCCTGGTGCTGTACCTGACCGCGTCCGTGGCCGACGACGGGCAGGCGATGGGCGAGGCCAGCGCCAGCGCCGTCTACGGCACCTACAACGCGATGGTCTACCTGATGGCGCTGCCGGGCGGCTGGGTCGCCGACCGGCTCATCGGCGCCCGCCGCAGCGTCCTGTGGGGCGGGGTCGTCATCGCCGCCGGGCACTACGTCATGGCGATCCCGACGCGGTGGAGCGTCTTCGCGGGCATGGCGCTGATCGTCGTCGGCACGGGCCTGCTCAAGCCCAACATCTCGACGATGGTCGGCGACCTCTACGACCGGGACTCCCCGCGTCGCGACGCCGGCTTCTCGATCTTCTACATGGGCATCAACATCGGGGGGTTCGCCGCCCCACTGGTCACCGGCTTCCTCGGCGAGAAGGTCAACTGGCATCTGGGCTTCGGGGCCGCCGCGGTCGGCATGACCTTCGGTGTGCTGCAGTACGTGCTGGGCCGGCGCAACCTCGGCGACGCGGGCGCGCGGCCCGCCGACCCGCTGCTCGGCGCCGACCGCCGCCGCGCGCTGACCCGCGTCGGCGCGGTCGCCACCCTGGTCGTGCTCGCGGTCGTCGTCCTCGCCGTGGCCGGGGCGTTCACCGTCGACACCGTGGTCAACCTGCTCGCCGCCGCCACCGTACTGATCACCATCGGGTACTTCGTGCGGATCATGGTGGACCGGGAGCTGAGCGCCACCGAACGCAGCCGGATGAAGGCGTACGTGTGGCTGTTCGTCTTCGCCGCCGCGTTCTGGCTGATCTACGACCAGGCCGGGTCGGTGCTGAACATCTTCGCCGCCGACAACACCGACCGCGACGTCGCCGGGTTCACCTTCCCCGCGTCGTGGCTCCAGTCGGTCAACCCGATCCTGATCATCATCGGGGCGCCGCTGTTCGCGCTGCTCTGGCTGCGGCTGGGCCACCGGGTCTCCACCCCGGTGAAGTTCGCCGTGGGTTTGGTGCTCAACGGCCTGTCGTTCGTGCTGATGGCCGCCGCCGCCCAGGCCGCCGTCGGCGGCGACCTGGTCTCGCCGTGGTGGCTCGTGGCCGTGTACGCCATCCAGGTCGCCGGCGAGCTGTCGCTGAGCCCCGTCGGCCTGTCCGCCACCACCAAGCTGGCGCCGGTCAAGTACGCCAGCCAGATGATGGGGCTGTGGTTCCTCGCCACCGCCGTCGGCGACGCGATCGGCGGGCAGGTGGCCCGGCTCGCCGACACCTGGCCCGAGCCGACGTACTTCCTCACCTTCGGCCTGGCCTCGGCGGCCCTCGGGCTCGGCGCGGTGATGTTCGCCCGGCACATCCGGGGCCTGATGGCCGGCATCCACTGACCAGGCCGGCGGGCCGTGCCCGTGCCGTCGCGGCAGGCCGTGCCCGTGCCGTTGCGGCAGGCGCGCTGGGCGCCGCCGGACGGCCGGGCCGCACGCCGGGGGCCCGGCGTGCGGCGGCCGGGTCAGGCGGCCGGGGTCGGGGGCAGCGGCAGCGGCAGGCCGGGCAGCCCGTCGATGCTGCGGGCGATGTGCTCCTTGCCGGCGAAGTAGTCGCTCAGCGAGGCGTCGTCCTCCCGGGAGAACCGCTTGCCGTGCAGGTCCCGGTCGGCGTCGTAGGTCATGAACGGCACCGCGTAGCCGCAGGTGTCGCGGATCAGTTCGGCGCGCACCACGACGATCGCCCGCAGGCCGTGCACGCTGGTGTCGACGTCCGGGAAGTGGCCCATCAGCTCGGCCCAGCGGGGGTCGTCGCGGAACACCGGCTCGCCGCGCCCGTGCACCCGGACGATGTTCGGCGGCCCCTGGAACGCGCACCACATCAGCGTGATCCGGCCGTTCTCCCGCAGGTGCGCGATCGTCTCGGCGTTGCTGCCGGCGAAGTCCAGGTACGCCACGGTGCGCGCGTCGAGCACCGCCCAGGAGCCGCGCAGTCCCTTGGGGGACAGGTTGATGGTGCCGTCGCCGGACAGCGGCGCGGTGGCGGTGAAGAACAGCGGCTGCTCCTCGATGAACGTGCGCAGCCGGCCCTCGATGCGTTCGTGTGTCTTTCCCACCCGGCCATCATCGTCCCGTCGCGACTGTCGCCGTTGCCCCGCGGTCGGTGGCGTCCCACACCCCGGACACCGTCGTCCCCGCCCGGACGACGGGCACGCCTTCACCCGGGCAGGGCGTGCCGGCCCGCCGCGCCGGGCCGGCCCGGACCGTCGGCCAGTCGGGCCGGCCCGGACCGTCGGCCAGTCGGGCCGGCGCAGACCGTCGGCTTGTCGGGCCGGTTCAGGTGGTCGGCGGGCCCGCGTCGCGGGGGCCGAGGTGGGCCAGGGCGGCGGCGAGGTGGCTGACCTGCTCGGCGAGCTGGGCCACCCGCCGGTGCGCCTCGTCGCGGTCGGTCTCGGCGGCGCGCAGCCGTACCGCCAGCTCGTCGAGCCGGCCCTGCGCGGCGGTCGCGGCGTCCCGCGCGGCGGCCAGCTCCGCGCCCAGCGTGTCGTGCCGGCCGGCGAGCGCCGCCAGGTCCGCGCGGGCGCGGTCGGCCTCCGCCCCGGCCTGCGCGTGGGCCGCCTCGGCCTCCTGCCGGGCGCGCACGGCCTCGGCGGCCGCCGTCCGGGCCGCGGCGGCCTCGGCCCGCGCCTGCTCGGCCTGCTCGCGCGCCCGGTCGGCCCGCTCGCGGGCCGCCTCGGCGTCGGCGTGCAGGCGCTGCGCCCGGTCGAGCGCCTCGGCGGCGTCGCGGGCCGCCCGGTCGGCATCGCCGCGGGCGGCGTCCCGCTCACCGCTCAGGTCGGCGGCCCGGCGGCGCTCCACGTCCAGGTCGGCGCGTAGGGCACGCAGCTCGTGGCGGGCCGCGTCGCGGTCACGTTCGGCCTGCGTCCGCAGCGCCTCCGCGGCGCTGGCCTGCCGGCGGGCCTCGTCGCGGGCCGCCTCGGCCCGGTCGGCGCGCTCGGCCGCGTTCGTGGCCTGCTCGGCGGCGCGTCGGGACTCCTCGCGCGCGGTGTCCCGCTCGGCGGCGGCCGACCGGGCCTCCTCGCGGGCCCGGACGGCCGCGGCGGCGGCGTCCTCGGCGTCGCGGCGGGCCTCGTCCCGCTCGGTCTGGGCCGCCGCCACCTGGGTCGCCGCGTCGGCGCGGGCCTGCGCCAGCTGGCGTTCCACGCCGACCGGGGACAGCTCGGCGTGCAGCGCCTCGGCGAGGGTCTCCGCGACCTGCTCCAGCCGGTCCACGGCCTCCCAGGTGCGGGCCACCTGGCCGGGCAGGCCGGGGGCGTTGCGGTGCCGCATCCGGCTGTTGCGTGAGGCCCGCTGGCAGGCGCCGTCGTTGTCGCGGCAGTAGCGGAACGGCCGGCCGGCGCCGACGCGCTGCGGCACCTCCCGACCACAGTGGGCGCAGGGGCGGGTGTCGGCGGCGGCGGCGGGGTGGGCGTCCATCGAGGGCGGAGTCTACTGCGCTGCCCGGCCCCCACCGGCGCAGCGGCCGACCCTGTGCGGGTTGGTCCGCCGGCACCGCGCCGACGCCGACTAGCGTGTCCGGTGTGGCCGTCTCCCCGTACGTCGCGAAGCTGCGCGCCCACGTCGGCGCGGACCTGCTCCTGCTGCCCGGCGTCAGCGCGGTCGTCCGTGACGACGCCGGTCGGCTGCTGCTGGCCCGCCGCGCCGACAACGGCCGCTGGTCCCTGCCCGGCGGCCTCATCGACCCCGGCGAGCAGCCCGCCGACACCCTCCTGCGGGAGGTGTACGAGGAGACCGGCGTGCACGTACGCATCGACCGGGTCGGCGGCGTCGCCACGCACCCGGTCGTCTACCCCAACGGCGACGCCTGCGAGTACCTGAACGTGTGGTTCCGGTGCCACGCCGTGGGCGGCGAACCGCGGGTCAACGACGACGAGTCCCTCGAGGTGGGCTGGTTCGACCCGGCCGACCTGCCCGACCTCGACGACTGGGCGCGGCTGCGCATCGACACCACCCTGCGCGAGGACGCCCCCACCTGGCACGCCCCGCCCGGCGAGCGGCACCCGGCGCTCGACCAGCCCGACTCGCTCTGAACGGACCGTCAGCGTCCCGGCTACCTGCCCACGGCGTCGGCGGTGGGCACGGCACGTCGGGGTGCGGCGTCAGGGCATGGCGACGGCGGCGCGGGACCGGTCGGCGGCGATGCGCACCGCCAGCGCCGCCAGGACCGTGCCCGTCAGCAGCCGCTGCACCCTCAGCCAGAGCGGCCGGCGGGCGAAGAACCCGGCGAGCGCGCCGGCGGTGAGCACGATCAGCGCGTTCACCGTGAGCGCCACCGCGATCTGGGTCAGCCCCAGCACCAGGCTCTGCGCCGCGACGTGGCCCCGGGCCGGGTCGATGAACTGCGGCAGCAGCGACACGTACAGGATCGCGATCTTCGGGTTGAGCAGGTTGGTGACCAGACCCATGGTGAACAGCCGCCGAGCCGGGTCGGGCGGCAGCGGCGCTGGCGTGAACGGCGACTGCCCGCCGGGGCGCAGCGCCTGCCAGGCCAGCCACAGCAGGTACGCCGCCCCGGCCAGCTTGACCGCCGTGTAGAGGGCGGGCACCAGCACGAACACCGTGGCGATGCCGGCGACCGCGGCGACCAGGTAGACGCCGAAGCCGGCGGCGACGCCGAGCAGCGAGACCAGCCCGGCCCGTCGGCCCTGGGCCACCGACCGGGAGACCAGGTAGACCATGTTCGGGCCGGGGGTCAGCACCAGCCCCAGCGCCACCAGCGCGATCCCCACGAGCGCACCCGTACCGACCATGTCGACCCCCGTCCCGTCCCACTCGGCTGCCGCCGACCCTACGCCCGCACCTGCGCCGGCCGGCGTCCGGCATCGGGCGCCCGGCGGGCCGCGACGGCCGCGCGGGTCTCCTCGGCGACCAGGTCGGCGTTGATCGCCGCGCCGGCCGCCGAACCGGCGGACACGGAGGTGACCACCTGGGCGCGCGGGTCGGTGACGTTGCCGGCCACCCACACGCCGGGGACCGCGGTCGCCCCCGTCGGGTCGGACGGGACGGCGCTGCCGATCACCTGGCCGCCCATCTCCTGCTCCACCGCCGCGAGGCCGAGCGACGTCAGCACGTCGGCGCGGGCGTGGAAGCGGGGAGCCACCACCAGCGCCCCGCACGGCAGCACCTCGCCGTCGGCCAGCCGCACCCCGGTGAGCGCGTCACCGGCGACCTCGAGCGCGGCGACGGGACCGTCGACCACCCGCACGCCGCGGGCCGCGAGCTGCTCGTCCTCCTCGGCGGTGAACGCGCACCCGCCGTGCCGCACAACCGTCACGTCGGCGCTCCAGTGCCGCCACAGCAGCGCCTGGTGCGCGGCCAGCGGGCCGGTGGCCAGCACCACCAGCGGCTCGTCGCGCACCTCCCATCCGTGGCAGTACGGGCAGTGCAGCACGTCGCGGCCCCACCGTTCGGCCAGTCCCGGCACGTCGGGCAGCTCGTCGACCAGGCCGGTGGTCACCAGCAGCCGCCGGGCGTCGACCGTGCGGCCGTCGGTGAGGGCCACGCGGAACCCGCCGCCGTCGCGTGGCATCGCCGAGCGGACGGCGCCGTGGACGAACTCCCCGCCGTAGCCGGCCACCTCGGCTCGGCCGGCCGCCAGCAGCTCGCCCGGTGGCGTGCCCTCGCGGGTCAGGTAGTTGTGCACGTGCCCGGCCGGCGCGTTGCGCGGCTCGCCCGCGTCCACGACCAGCACCGAGCGGCGGGCCCGGGTCAGGGCCAGCGCCCCGCTCAGCCCGGCCGCGCCGCCGCCCACGACCACCACGTCGTACGTCTCACGCACGGAAATCTCCCTCCGTCGTCGGCGGATCCCACGCCCGCCGCCGACCCGACTGTCCGCCGGAAGCGACGAAGGTGGCAAACATCGTTGCCGGAACGGCAACTCGGAGGGTGTGGCCGGGCCGAGCCCGCCGCCCGACGTCGGCGGCGCGACCGGGCCGGCCGTGCGTGGGGCCCGACCCGCGCCCCCACGGCGGCGACGGCAGCGGGGAGACTGGGCCGATGCTGCGCGCACCGGCCACCCCGACCCTGCCGGAACTGTCGTTGCGTCCCTGGCGCGACGACGACGCCGACGCCCTGGTGGCGGCGTATCGGGACCCGGTGCTGCTGCGCTGGACCCGGGCGCCGGTGACCACGACCACCGAGGCGCGCCGCTTCGTGGCGGCGGCCCGACGCGACTGGGACGACGGGTGCCGGTTCAGCTTCGCCGTGGTCGAGCCGCACCCCGCCGGCGAGACCCTGGTCGCCCAGGTGGTGCTCAAGAAAGTCGCCGCGGGGCGCGGGGACGCCGAGGTCGGCTACTGGACGGCCGCGCCCGCCCGGGGCCGCGGCATCGCCCCGCACGCCCTGGACGCGGTCACCGGCTGGGCGTTCGCCCGGTTCGCCGGCCTGCGGCGGCTGGACCTGATGCACCAGGTCGACAACCCGACGTCCTGCCGGGTCGCCGAGAAGGCCGGCTACCGCTTCCAGGAGGTGCTGGCGGCCCGCCCGCCGTTTCCCCGCGACGGCCACCGGCACGCCCGCTGGGCCTGACCGCCGGGAATGCCCGGCACCGCCACCGCGCTGTCCCTTCCGGCGGCGCCGACAGCGGTGGCCGCGTTACCGTGGGCCGGGGAGGTGTCGGCGGGTGGACAGCTGGGAAGCGACGGTCGAGGCGCGGATCCGCGCGGCCCAGGAGCAGGGCGAGTTCGACAACCTGCCCGGCGCGGGCAAGCCGATCCCCGGCCGGGGAGAGCCGTACGACGAGTCGTGGTGGATCAAGAGCTTCCTGGAACGGGAGAAGCTCCCGACGGACCTGCTGCTGCCGACCCCGCTGCAACTGCGCCGCCGCGTCGAGCAGGTGCCCGACGAGGTGCGCGACCTGCCCACCGAGGAGTCGGTGCGCGCGTTCGTCGCCGACCTGAACGCCGCGATCATCTCCTGGCTGCGCATGCCCACCGGCCCGCGGGTCACCGTGCGGCCGGTCAACGCCGACGACGTCGTACGCCGTTGGCGAGCCGAGCGGCGCCCCGCCGCCACGCCCGCACCGGAGCCCGCGCCACCCGCCCCGCCGCGCGGCAGACCCCGTCGGGCCTGGCGCCTGCCCTGGCGACGCCGGGCGGCGTAGCCCGCGTCACCCCACCGCGGCCTGCCACGACCACGAGGTGCGCCGCGGCCGGCCGGGCAGCTCACCGCGGCCGGTCAGCCACCGCAGCACCTGCGGAGCCGGCCCGGCGGGGGCGTCCGGGAAGAGCCGACGCACGACGCCGGCGCTGAGCCGCTCCGGCGGCTGCCACGGCACGCCGAGACCACGGGCGATGTCGTCGGTGTGCAGCAGCGTCTCCGCCACCCCCATCGCGGCGAAGCCCGCCGGATCGCACGGGCCGAAGTGCCAGGCGCGCGTCTGCGGCGCGGCGGCGTCGACCGCCACCCGCAGCAGCCCACCGCAGGCGGCGACGACCCGCAGCACCTCGGCCGGCCCGGCGGCGGGGGAGACGACCAGGTCGAACGGCAGGTATGCCGCCTCGGGTCGCCCGGCGACCTGACCGGCGTACGCCAACAGGTCGTGCGCCACGTGCGCGGCGGTGGTCCAGCAACTCCACTCCAACCCGCCGGCGGGCACGCTCCAGTCCCGTCCGGTGTGCGGGCCGAGGACAGCGGTCATCTCGGCCACCGCGCGGTCCACGTCGGCGCCGGTCAGTTCGATCATCCCCCGACCGTGCCAGCGTCCCACCGCCGGCGCAACCGAACATCGTTGCCCTCGGCCGCCGCAGGCCGCTAGGGTCGGACCCGTGACTGCCGGGTCGGCCATGGGCCACGAGCGGACAGGGCACCCGGCCATCCGGTGAGCCGGGGGCGGGCCCGCGGCCCGCCGATGCGCCACATCTTCCGGTGTCGACGTCGCGTCCACCGCTTCGCGCGCCCCTCCCACCGTCCACGCCGGTCGTACGCCGGCGCGACTCCACCTTCGCCGCCACCGGTCGCCAGACGGGCGATCCACTGTGGCCGCACTCCTCCTGCACAGCAGAAAGCAGAGCATGCCCAACGACTTCAACCAGCAGATCATCGACGAGTTCCGCGCCAACGCCGGCCGCGTCAGCGGCCCCTTCGGGGGCGCCCGGCTCATCCTGCTCACCACCACCGGGGCCCGCTCCGGAGCCCCGCACACCACCCCGGTCGGCTACCTGCCCGACTCGGACCGCATCCTGGTCATCGCCTCCGCCGGAGGCGGCCCGAAGCACCCGGACTGGTACCACAACCTGCGCGCCGACCCGCTCGCCACCGTGGAGGACGGCGTCTTCACCTACCAGGCGCGCGCGCAGGTGCTGACCGGGGACGAACGCGACGCGGTCTTCGCCCGGGCCGTGGAGGCCGACCCGGGCTGGGCCGCGTACCAGGCGAAGACGTCGCGGGTGATCCCGGTGCTGGCGTTGCGCCAGGTGGCGGGCGGGCCGCCGAACGCGCCGTCCTGGGGCGCGGCGCTCAAACTGGTCCACGACGCGTTCCGGCGGGAACTCGCGCTGATCCGCGACGAGGTCGACCGCTCCGGCCCGGGCCTGGGCGCGCAGCTGCGGGTGAACTGCCTGACCGTCTGCCAGGGCCTGCACCACCACCACACCAACGAGGACGACGGTATGTTCGCCGCCCTCGACGGGCAACGCCCCGGCCTCGCCCCGACCCTGGCGCGGCTGCGCGAGGAACACCAACGGATCGCGGTGCTCGTCGCACGCCTCCAGCGGGTCGTCGGCGCTCCCGACGCCGACCCTGCCGAGGTCCGCCGGGAGGTCGCGCGGCTCACCGTCGAGCTGGAGGCCCATCTGGCGTACGAGGAGGAGCAGCTCATCCCCGTCCTCGACGCGACCGGCTAGCGGCCGCCCGTGGTGCGCGCGCCCCCGGCGGCGGCCTCGCCCGCCGCCGGGGGCGCGCGGTCGCTGCGGCGCCCGGCCGGTTGCGCCCCGAGTTGAGGGTTAGCGCTTCAAAACATGGACAAATGGCACGCAGGTCTCAATAAGCATTTCAATGAAAAACTTGAGGCATGGACGTCGACGACATGAAGCGCTACATCTGCCAGACCTTCGCCGGGGTGACCGCACCCGAGGCGAACGGGGACACCTTCTTCCTCTACGACCCGCAACGGGACCTGCCGGCCGAGCGTCAGTTGCCGTTCGCGACGATCGTGACCGGCGACCACTACGACACCGCCTCCGCGTTGAGCCGGCCGGGCTTCTGGCGGCTCAACATCGGGTTGCCCCGGTCCGGGTACGCGGCCCTGTTCGGGGCACGGGGCGGGCACGGCGAGACGGACGCGCGCGTCGACCACACGGCGACGGACGTCGTGCTGCCGCATCCGGTCTACGCGGCGCAACACTGGGTGTGCGTGGTGAACCCCGGCGAGGCGACCCTGGGCACGGTGCGCACGCTGCTGGCCGACGCGTACGACTTCGCGGTCCGCAAGCACGCCAACCACCGGGCCCGCCGCACCCCGTCCTGAGCGGACGGTCTCCGGGCCGGTCGGCGCGTTCCGCCTCGGGTGCCGCACCGCGGGATTAGCTTCGGCGGGTCTGCCGTAGGGGGCAGGCCCCGGCGAGGACGAGGGGACACCGCACATGTCGCGCAACACGCAGACCATCGAGACCTACCTGGACGGGTTCCGGAAGAACGACCACGCGCAGATCCTGTCCTGTCTGACCGACGACATCGAGTGGACGGTCTTCGGCGCCTTCCACCTGAAAGGCAAGGAGGCCTACGACGCCGCGATCGAGGGCCCAGGTTTCGTGCCGCCTCCGCAACTGGAGGTGGTGCGTATGGTGGAGCAGGACGACACCCTCATGGCGGAGCTCGTCGGCTCGGTGCGGCGCGACACCGGCGAGGAGATGCGCATGTCGATGGCGGAGGTGTTCGTCATGCGCGACGGCAAGATCGCCGAGCGGCGCGCCTGGGTGGTCGAGCTGAAGGAGAACGACCACCGCTGAGCGCCGGTAGGCAAAGACGACAGTGACGGCGAGGTAGTCCGCGGCGACCACCCCGCCGTCACTGCCACCCGACTCGCCCACGACGCCGGCGGCACGGGGAGCCGGTACGCCGGGCCGACATGATGCCGGCTAGCGCAACAGCCCACGCTCATCGACGAGACGAGTCGGATTCCCCGTGAAGACGTCCACCGTCGTCGGCCCGTACGCCAGATTCAGGGTGTCCAGTCGATAGCTCCAGGCCCCACCTCGGGCCATCGGCCATGAGAAGCGGTAGTTGACCTGCCAACGCACCCACTCACCACGCCTCAACCACACTGCCGGTGGCCGGCGCCACCGGCGAGGCATACCCCAGGGCGTCACCACCAGCTCCACGTGCAGCCGGCCGTCGATCTCCATCAACAGCACGTCGGCCCGGTCCGGTTGCCCGTCCCGTGACGACTCCCGCGGCTCGAATCCGCGCGCCTCGTCCATCAACACCTCGTGGACGGCGGGGCACCTGAGCGTCGGCAGGACGAAACCCACCGGCGCCGCGTTCCGAAGCGCCGCCGCCGGCCCACCCCGGGACCGCTTGGTCCACGACGTCCGCACCCACTGCGCCGTAACATCCACAAACCGATCATGGTAGTCGCCGGGCTGGTCGCCGATGGCTGCCACGTCGGGCCGACCCCGGTGGACCGCCGAGGCGCTCCCGGACGACAGGTCGCCACCTGGACCGTTGGCGACCTGTCGACGCTCACGCCACCGGCCACCATGTCTGCCCCGCGGGGGCGTCCTTGACGAACACGATCCCGTCACTGCTTGCCAGGTGGGCCGGGTCGAGCGGGGCGTAGCCGAACCAGGGGGACACGCGGGGAGCGGGCGTCACGTCGTCGAGGGCGACGGCCAGCCGGCGGGCGTCGACGACGTATCGGTCCTCCGGGAGCGCGTACAGGAGCCCTTCGATGGTGTCCGGCGGTGGGGTGTCCACGCCGCGGTGGCGGATCGTGCCGAGGGCCGTGGCCAGGAAGGCGTACTCCTCGCCCAGTCGGGCGCTGACGATCGCCCCGGCGCTCCACCATTGCACCGGCAGGCCGCCCATCCGCATCCCGCTCCTGTTCCGCTGCAGATGCCCGTTGTGGGCGTATGCCAGCGCCGGGCCCCGCTCGGCGATGGCGAGCAGGTTGGCGGCCATCATCGAAGCCCGCGCGCCCAGCAACCGCGCCATGCGGCTCGGTGACGGGTCGGCCATCCAGAAGTGGTACCGCAGCAGCCCGGTGGCGGTACGACCGTACATGCGTGCCCGGTCCCAGTCGTCGGGTGCGGACGCCGCGATCAGGTGTGGCGTCTGCGCGTCGAGCAGGGCTACCAGGTCGTCGGCGAGCAGCCGCAACTGTTTGGCCTCGAGCGTCTGCCCCACGGACCGTGACGGGTCCATCATCGCGGCGGGATTGGTCCACCGGTCGTCGGCGCCGAGCAGGCGGTCGAGCGTTTCCGGGGTGCAGGGGAGCAGGTCGGCGTCCACCCGGGCGGTGAGGTAGGCGTGGAGTGCGGTGAGGGCCTGCCGGGGGCTCGCGGCGCCGGTGATCTCCAGCGGGCCGTCGAAACCGGCGAAGCGCAGCCGCTCGGACGCGGGCCGGCCGTCGTTGTACGCGCGCATCCAGCTCACCAGCTCGCGGTTGGCCGCGGACGCGCCGAACCCGTGGCTGAAGCCGCGCTCCATGACCTCGTCGAGGGTGCCCATGCCCGACGTGACGTAGTCGTCCACGACCAGGCCCGTCAGGCAGTCGCTCTCGATCGCGATCGTCCGGTAGCCCTCCCGCTCAACGAGGTGCCGGAAGAGATCGTTTCGCACGTCGAGCAGAACGTCCTCGCCGTGGGTGGGCTCGCCCAGGGCGAGCAGCCGCGGCCGAGCCGACAGCAGCCCCATGACAGAGGCCGCGTCAACGACATGAGCGGTGTCTTCGATACCGGTAGTCATAACCCTAAACGGTATCGTTGAACCGACGGTTGAAAGTTACGCGCGAAATCGGCAGGACAGTGCGGCGAAACCCTCAAAACAGCGGACAGCTCAGGCCGGTCGACCTGGCGCGCCGGCACGGTCTGTCCACCCAGGCGATCAGGAACTACGAGGCGGCCGGCATCCTTCCGGACGCCGAACGCACCCCGCACGGCTACCGCACCTACACGCCGCTGCACGCGCACGCCCTGCGCGCGTTCCTCGCCCTCGTGGCCGGGCACGGCCACCAGACGGCCGCGGCGATCATGCAGGCGATCAACCGGGACGCGACCGAGGACGCGCTGCGGCTCATCGACGAAAGTCACGCCCAGCTTCTCGACGACCGCCACACCCTCCAGGCCGTCGACGCCGCGCTTCACGACCTCGGTCCCGTGCCGCAGGAACGCGGCGACACGTTCGTCGGCCCCCTGGCGAGAAGGCTCGGCATACGCCCAGCCACCCTCCGCAAATGGGAACGCGCCGGCCTGGTCCAACCGCGCCGCGACCCGCAGACGGGCTACCGGGTCTACAGCGCGGCCGACGTGCGCGACGCCCTACTCATCCACCAGCTCAGGCGAGGCGGCTACCTGCTGGAGCAGATCGCCCCGCTGATCGTCCAAGTCCGCTCCGCCGGAGGCGTCGCACCCCTTGAATCGATGCTGCGCGACTGGCATGCCCGCCTCTCGGCCCGCAGCCGCGCCATGCTCACCGGTGCCGCAGCACTGGACGCCTACCTCGGCTGCCGACCGGACCCCGCCCGGAGGCAGGCCGACCTGCCACCAGTTCCGGATCGTTGAGGCGGTAGCCGTGGAGATCGGCCGGATCGAAGGATCTGACCGGCGCTCGCTCGTGACGGCCCAGTACTCCCGAAGCTACGACCGAGAGTCAGGTAGCCGAGCTGTAGCCCACTGACCTGGTGATTTGGCCGCGCCGGCGGGGGCTGGACAGGGCCTCGTGGCTTCGTGGACGGCGGCGAGGCCCGGTTTGACGTAGCGCCGCACCGACCGTAGGGATTTGTGTCCGGTCCTGGGCATGATGACGTGGCGGAGACGCCCCGGCCACCGCTTCGCGCCGGTTCGGTGGGGATCCCGGCTACCCCAACTGGTCGCGGCGGCGGGTCAGGTAGGCGGTCTCGGCGGTGTTGCCCGCCAGCTCGATGGCTTTGTCGTAGGCCGCGCGCGACTCCTGGCCGCGGCCCAGCCGGCGCAGCAGGTCGGCGCGGGTGGCGTGGTAGGCGTGATATCCGCCCAACGTGTGCTCAAGGCGGTCGACGGCCACGAGTGCCACGTCCGGGCCGTCGAGCTCGGCGACCGCGATGGCGCGGTTGAGGGTGATGATCGGGGAGGGGTCGAGGCGGACGAGCTGGTCGTAGAGGGCGAGGATCTGTGACCAGTCGGTGTCGCGGATGTCGCGGGCGGAGGTGTGCACGACGTTGATCGCGGCGAGGATCTGGTAGCGACCCGGAGCCACCCCGGCAGCGGCAGCGGCGAGGCGTTCGCGCACCAACCGATGACCTTCGGCGGTCAGCGCCTTGTCCCAGGCGCCACGGTCCTGCTCGTCGAGCGCGACCAGTTCGCCGCTGGCCGAGACGCGGGCGGTGCGGCGGGCCTCGGTGAGGAGCATCAGCGCCAGCAGCCCGGCCACCTCACCGTCGTCGGGCAGGAGGGCACGGATCAGGCGAGTGAGCCGGATCGCCTCGGCGGTCAGGTCGTGCCGTACCGGATCGGTGTCGGAGCCGGTCGCCAGGTAGCCCTCGTTGAAGACGAGAAAGAGGACGGCGAGCACGCCGGAGACGCGGGCCGGGAGATCCTCGGCGGACGGCGCCCGATAGGGGATGCGCGCCGCCTTGATCTTTGCCTTCGCGCGGGTGATCCGCTGCCCCATGGCACTCTCGGCCACCAGGAAGGCGCGGGCGATCTCGGGCACGGTCAGACCGCCGACCATGCGCAGCGTCAACGCCACGCGGGCTTCCATCGCCAGCGCCGGGTGACAGCAGGTGAAGATCAGCCGCAGCCGGTCGTCGTCGATGGCGCCGAGAGGCTCGGGTGGTGTGTTGTCGTACACCATTTGAGCCTCTTTGTGCTTGTCGTCGCGCTTGCTCTCGCGCCGGATCCGGTCGATGGCCTTGCGAACGGCGGTGGTGGTCAGCCAGGCGCCGGGGTTGGGCGGCACGCCGTCGGCCGGCCACCGCTGCACGGCGGTCGTGAACGCCTCGGCCGCTGCCTCCTCGGCGACGTCGAGGTCACCGAAGCGCCTGGTCAGAGCGGCGATCACCCGGGCCCACTCGTCGTGGTGGGCCCGGGTGATCGCCTCCTCGACGTCGCTCACCGGAACGGCCGCACCTCGATCTTCCGATCGCAGACCTTCGACGCCTCGGCGGCGAGCCTGAGCGCCACATCCAGATCGGGGGCCTCCCACACCCAGACGCCGGCGAGGTACTCCTTCGACTCCACGAAAGGCCCGTCGCTGAACACCGCCTGCTCGCCCCGGTTGTCGATGACCGTGGCCGCGTCGGTGTCCGCGAGTCCGCCCGCGAAAACCCAGTAGCCCTCGGCGATCAGTCGTTCGTTGAACGCGCTGATGGCAGGCTGCCTGTCCGTGCTGCCGGGATTGCTCTTGTCGTCGATCACGGAAACCAGGTACCGCATCTGAAGATCATCTCCTTCTGGTGTCAAGAAAGCGTGATTCGGCGGTCAGGGGCTTCAGGCCGTCGCATACCGCGGGCACCCGGCCGGCCGGTAGACCTGGATCGTCACGCCCTTCGAGTCGACCCGCGACTCGATCAGGTCGAGCGCAAGATCCGGACCGGTCTCCGGGAACAGTCTCGTGCCCTGGCCGAGGATCACCGGGATCACGATCAGAGTCATCTCGTCGACCAGATCGTTCTCCAGCAGCCACCGGGTCAGGGCGCCACTGCCGTGCACCTGCAGCTCACCCCCGGCCCTGGCCTTCAGCTCACCGATGGCCGCCGCGAGGTCACCGCGGAGAACGGTCGTGTCCTCCCAACGCGGCGCGGTGAGTGTGGTCGAGGCAACGTACTTGGGGGCCTCGTTCAAGGCCACGCCGATGGGATGTGCGCGCATCTGGTCGATTGACCCCCAGGAGTCGGCGAACAACTCGTAGGTGCGCCGGCCGAACAGGAACGCCTCGGCGCGCCGGTAGGTCTGCGTGATGAACGTCCTGGTCTGGTCGTCACCCGCCCCCGGGCCCACCCGCCGCGCTCGAATCCGTTCCTGCGGTCATCCGACGCGGCGCCGTTTCCCTGCATCACTCCATCGAGGGTGATCTGGGTCATGGTCGTCAGCCTCATGATCGCGGTTCCTCACCTCGGCGCCGCCCCCTTGCGGGCGGCCTCACCCCTGCTACGAACACCACCGCCCCGATCCGACACCGCCACCCGGAATTCTTTGGAGAACCTTCCGGATCGAGCTGCCCGGAATGCCGACTCGCTCCCGGTCGGGTTGCGCAGAGCCGTCCATGCCGATTATCGGATTACCGGTAACGACAATCCGGTAATTGGCATGGACAAAGCCGGCAAACCGGCGGCACACCATAATGACTGTTCTTGGGTAACAACAAGATGCGATATTGTTGTGACGTGTCCAAAGTGTGCAGACGCTGCGAGAAGACGCGACCGCTCGACAGCTTCATGAAGGCTGGACGCGAGCTGCTCTCGTGCGCCCCGTGCCGCGAGTACGCCCGCGCCAACAACCACAAGAACCGCAGGGCCAATCCGGACAAGGTCCGAGCCGACAACCTCTGGTCCTTCTACCGAATCAGGCCGCAGGAGTACGACGCGCGGCGCGAGGCCCAGGACCACCGGTGCGCCATCTGCGGCAAACACGAGAGCGAACTGAGGGTCAGGTCCCGAGGCCGGCCACGACTTGACGGGACGCCGAACTCCGAGCCGTTCCGCCTCGTCGTGGACCATTGCCACAACTCCCGGCGGGTGCGCGGCCTGCTCTGCGCCGAGTGCAACGTTGGCCTCGGCGCGTTCCAGGACTCGCCCGAGGTGCTCATGGCGGCTGCCCGCTACCTCCTCGCACGGGAGGACGTGCCGCTCATGCTGGAATCGGGCCCTGCGATGCAGGCGTGATCCGGCGGGACGGTATGCACTGGGGGACGGCGGCCGAGATCGCCGCCGCCCCCGGCCCCGGCATCACCTCCGGCCGTAGCCGCTACTGGTCGCAGCCAGGCGTCGCCGGGCTGGACGACCGCCGCTACGCCGTGAGGGCTGCCTGTAACCGGTGGACCGGATCCGTCCGGTTGTCGCGGTGCCAGGCCAGGGCGATGCGGTGCCGGGGCGCGTCCCGCAGGGGCCGCCAGAGCAGTTCCGCCGATCGAGGACGACGTGCGTATCACCGATGAGGGTTGGGGACTGGTCGAGGATCCCGGCGGGTGCCCGGCCGCGGTCAGGGTCGCTTCGGGTGGGCGCGTCCGAGGGCACCGGCTCTGCCCCACCGTCCGGGGATGTGAAGCAGTTCGATCCGGCCCATGCTCGGGGGCACGGCCGGTCTGGTCACCAGGTGCTCGCCGCGTGGCTCCATGCCGAGCATGGTTCGCAGCAGCAACAGGGGAGTGCCGGTGGACCACGCCTGCGGGCTGCACGCCGTGGGGTACAGCACCGGATATCTGGTCAGCGTCCGCTCGTATCCGCCGAACGCCTCGGGCAGCCGCCCGTCGAAGTGTTCCGCGGCGTCGATGATCCCCTCGGCGATGTGCCCGGCCTCCTGGTGGAATCCGTAGCGGCGCAGCCCCCAGGCGATGAACGAGTTGTCGAACGGCCACACGGTTCCGACGTGGTAGCCGATCGGGTTGTAGCGTCCCTGCCCCTGCGCGAGGGTGCGTACGCCCCAGCCGGAGAACAGTTCGGGGCCGAGCAGGTGTTGCGCGATCTTCGGTGCTCGGGATTCGTCGACGATGCCGCTCCAGAGCAGGTGGCCGATGTTCGAGGAGAGCGCGTCGACCTGGCGGCCGTCGCCGTCGAGGGCGAGGGCGTAGTACTCGCCGTCGGAAACCCAGAAGTCGCGGTTGAAGCGTTCCTTGAGGTCGGCCGCCTCCCGTTCGAGGCGGTCGGCGTACGCGGGGTCGTGCCAGAACTCGCGGGCCAGCCGCGCACCACGGATCTTGGCGTCGTACGCGTAGCCCTGCAACTCACACGTCGCCCGGGGCAGGCCGGCCAGCCGCCCGTCCCGGAACGAGATCGAGTCCCAGGAGTCCTTCCAGCACTGGTTCTCCAGCCCGTTGCGTTCGTTGCGGCGTTGGTACCAGACGTAGCCGTCGCCCATGATGTCGCCGTACTCGTCGATCCAGCGCAGGGCGGCTCTCGCGGAACGCTCGAGAGACCGCACCAGGGCGCTGTCGCCGGTCCACCGCTCGTATTCGTCGAGCAGGATCACGTAGAGAGGTGTCGCGTCGGCGCTACCGAAGTACGGCGAATGCGGCTGCTCCTCGAACGCGGTCGTCTCCCCGTACCGCATCTCGTGGAGAATCTTCCCCGGCTCCTCCTCCCGGAAGTCGTGCAGGACGACACCCTGCCTCAGGGCGAGCATGTGCAGCGTCGTGGCGGCGAGGTCAGGCGCGAACGGCAGCGCCTGGATGCTGGTGAGGATGCTGTCCCGACCGAAGATCGCCATGAACCACGGCAGGCCGGCGGCGGGGATGGCATGTGCGCCGGCGGCCAGCGGCGCGAAACGCAGCGCGGAGAGGTCAGCCAGGCTGCGCCGGTAGGTCGTCGCCAACGTGGGGGAGTCGCAGGTGAGGCGGGGCGCCTCCGCGAGCCAGTCGGCCAGGTCCTGTCGTATCTCCGCTCGAGTTCGGCCGGGTCTACCCTCCAGGCTCTCCCGAAGGTCGCGTCCGCCCAGGCCCAGCGCCTGCACGTGCAGGTTGGTGATCCACTGGCCGTGCGGTCCGAGCCGAACGTCGTACGTCAGCCCCTGCTCGTCGACGCGGGCCGGCGCGGTGGACGAGACCAGGGTCTCCCGGCAGAACCCCTCCCGCTGATAGCCGAGGCGTAGGCACCCGGCGTCGATCCGGGTGTAGTACGTCCCGGACTTGTTCCGCACGTCCTTGATCTCGAAAAGGTCGGCGAAGTCGCTCTCGACGTCGATACGGATCCGCAGGTCGACGGGCTCGGGTTCGTGGTTGATCACCGTCAGCCGCTCGGTGAAGCTTCCACCGATGGAGCGGTCGCGAACCGCCGAAACACCGACGTCGACGAGCGGACTGGGGAGGGCCGGAGCGACGACCATCCGACTCTCGAAGAATTCGATTTCCTCGACGGTGAGCGCGTTCACCCGCTCGTCGTTGATGGACAGGATCCATTTCGACAGGAATCGCGTGTCGAACGAGAAGAAACCGGTCGGGATGGTGGGGGACGCGTCGATGTCGCCCGTCTCCTCGCTGACCACGAACGTGTTGCCGTCCAGCAGCCGGACGAGGCCGTCGCTCATGCCACACGTCTCCGCTCACGGCCGAAATCCCGAGGGTGGCGGGCTCCGGGCGGCGCCGGAATGAGCCGGCCGAAGACACGGAACAGCCGGACATCACCGTCCGTTCTGATCTCGTTGCGCAACCACGCCGGGTACATCTGTGACTGGCCACCGAGGATCCGGTCGAAGGTCGCCCGGCTGCCGTAGAAGACACAGTCGGCCTCGCCCCCATCCCGGGAAACGCGGACATCGCCGCGTTCGATCTCCACGAACCAGCGGTCGACGCCCTGCTCGTGCGTGAGTTCGAACCGCATGGTCGCGGTGGCGTCCTCGACGAGGGTTTCGTGGCCGCGACGGGCGAGCGCCTGGAAGAAGCTCGTGGTGGGATCCGACACGTCCGCCTCCCTCCGGATGGGTGCCGAGCCAGGATGAGCCGCGTACCCACCCTGACCGGGAGCGAAGCGCCGCCGCACCACCCGGATCGGGTGAATTTTCCGCGTCGCTCGCGGCCGCAGCCCAGGTTCATCCGTTCCGGGTGAGGCCGGCCCACCCCGGCGCGAACGACGCTGCTCCTCGTCCGGCGGATTTCTACGGGGGTGGTGCCATGTCGGAGGCGACCAGGACGTTCTTCGAGGCGCTGGAACGACACGGCCACGAACGCCTGCTGAAGAAGACGGACGGCACCATACGCTTCGACCTCGAGCGCGGCCGCGAGGTCGACCACTGGTTCGTGGAGATCCGCGGCGGCGCCGTCCGGGTGTCACAGCAGAACCGCGATGCCGACATCGCCATCCGCTCCGACAGCGCCTTCTTCGACCGGATGGCGCGCGGCGAGGCCAAACCGCTCCCGGCGTGGCTGAGGAACGACATCACGTTCGAGGGACAATTCCGGCTCATCATCCTGCTGGAGCGGCTCTTCGCGCCGCCGCCCGGCGCGCGTCACCCGCGCATCGCCGCCCGTGACCGTGGGAGGCAGGGTTGAAGGCCGACAGCGTCAGAATTCTCGACGGCAACATCTTCGTGCTGAGTGACGGCAGTGGCGACATTGACGCGAAGCCCGCCGTCCCGTGCGGGTACTTCGCCTTCGACACCCGGTTCCTCTCGCGGTGGCTGCTGACCATCAACGGCGAACGGGTGAGCCCGTTGGCCATGGACGATTCGTCGTACTTCGAGGTGCGGTTCTTCCTGGTGCCCGGGGCTCCGACGCACTACGTGGACGCCAAGGTCTCGGTGATCCGGGAACGATCGGTCGTCGGCAGCTTCGAGGAGCGGTTGACGGTGCTCAACCATTCCGGGGAACCGGCCGAGTTCACGGTCCGGGTGGACGCGGCCTGCGACTTCATCCCGCTGAACGTCGTCGGACAGGACCGTACGCCACCCGGTCGGCTGTACCGGCGCGTCGAGGACGGGCGCCTGCACCTCGGCTACGTGCGGGAGAAGTTCCGGCGGGAGACGGTGATCTCCACGACTGAGCCGGCACAGGTCGACGAAGAGGGGCTGACCTTCCACATCCGGATCGAACCGCACGGTCGGTGGGCCACGACGTTGCATGTCCGGGGGCTGGTGCTGCGCCCCGACGGTCAGGACATTCGCGACCACGTGCATCCCAGCCGCGTGCAACGTGACCGGGCGGAACTCCAGGGCGACCTGCGGCAGTGGCTCGGCAAGGCCCCGCAACTGAGCTGCGACTGGAAGCCACTGGAACGGACGTACCGGCGCAGCCTGGTCGACCTTGCCGCGCTCCGGTTCTCGCCGCTGACGCTACCGGCCGAGCCGCTGCCCGCGGCGGGGCTGCCCTGGGACGCCACCCTCACCGGCCGCGCCCCCATCCTCACCAGCCTGCAGGTGTTGCCGTTCGTACCGGACATGGCCGTCAACACCCTGCGGATGCTCGGCATCGACCAGGGCAGCGTGCTCGACGACGTGCTGGACGAGGAGCCGGGCAAGATCCTGCGCGAGTTCCGCTACGGCGAACTGGTCGCGTTCGAGGAACGCCCGCACGCGCCGTACTTCGGTGCCGCCGACAGCACCCCCCTCTACGTGATCCTGCTCGACGAGTACGAGCGGTGGACGGGGAACGCCGCCGTGGTGCGCGAATTCGAGGACGAGGCGCGCGCGGCGCTGCACTGGATCGACGAGTACGGCGACATCATGGGCGACGGCTACGTCTGGTACCAGCGCCGCAACGAGCGGACCGGGCTGGAGAACCAGTGCTGGAAGGAAACCGCGAACGCGATCTCGTTCCGGGACGGCCGGTTGCCCAGGCTGCCCCGGGCGACGTGTGAGTTGCAGGGCTACGCGTACGACGCCAAGATCCGTGGTGCGCGGCTGGCCCGCGAGTTCTGGCACGACCCCGCGTACGCCGACCGCCTCGAACGGGAGGCGGCCGACCTCAAGGAACGCTTCAACCGCGACTTCTGGGTTTCCGACGGCGAGTACTACGCCCTCGCCCTCGACGGCGACGGCCGCCAGGTCGACGCGCTCTCCTCGAACATCGGCCACCTCCTCTGGAGCGGCATCGTCGACGAATCCCGAGCACCGAAGATCGCCGAACACCTGCTCGGCCCCGAACTGTTCTCCGGCTGGGGCGTACGCACCCTCGCGCAGGGGCAGGGACGCTACAACCCGCTCGGCTACCACGTCGGAACCGTGTGGCCGTTCGACAACTCGTTCATCGCCTGGGGGCTGCGGCGCTACGGCTTCGACGAGGAGGCCGGGCGCATCGCCGAGGGGATCATCGACGCGTCCCGGCATTTCCAGGGGCGCCTTCCGGAGGCGTTCGGCGGATACGACCGCGAGTTGACCCGGCACCCCGTCCAGTATCCCGCGGCGAACAGCCCGCAGGCCCTGGCCACCGGGGCGCCCCTGCTGCTGGTGCGTACGCTGCTCGGCCTCGAGCCGTACGGGGATGACCTGGTGGTCGCGCCGGCACTGCCCGAACGGTTCGGTCGGATCGAACTGCTCGACATTCCCGGGCGGTGGGGCCGCGTCGACGCCATCGGCAGCGTGAAATCCCCGGCGGCGAACGCGGTCGGCAGCTGAGCCGGGCGACGTCGCGTCCGGGGTTCCCGGAGCGGTGGGCCGCCGCGGGAAGCGGTCAGGCGCGCGCGCCGCCGAAGCCCAGCAGGACGGCGAGGCCCAGGGCGCTGCGCGGGGCGTACGGCACCCGCCACAGGCCGCCGTGCGCCGCGGCGTACGCCTCGTCCTGCCACGGGTGCGGCAGCGACGGCCCGCCGGTGCGCAGGGCGTGCACCAGCAGCGCGGCCATCAGCGTGTTGCTGGTCGCCGGCTCGAACACCTCGATGCCGAAGCGGTGCGCGCCCGCGTACGCGGCGGCCAGCGCGCGGTTGCGCAGCACCGAGCGGGTGCGGGTGGGCGGCGCCACCGCGAACGACACGGTGGACCCGGCGTCGCGGGCCACCGTCGCCCGCCACCGTTGCAGCCGCTTCGCCAGCGCGTAGTTGGGTCCCTGCTGCGGGACGAGACTGTCGTTGACGCCGGGGTCGACGCCCGGCGGGTAGTTGCGGTGCAGGAGCCTGCCCCCGGAGGCGACCCGCAGCGACCGGCGGACGATCCCGCGCGCCGCGTAGCCCCGTTCGGCGTGGCGTACCGCGTCGCCGGGGACGGCGAAGACGTCGGTGGGGGTGGCCAGGAAGGCGAGCGCCACGTCGTCGCGGCGGTCCTGCAGCCGCAGCGTGAGCGCGTCGACGGCGGTGGCAACCCGGACGTTGGTCGCGCCGTCGGCGTAGACGTAGTTGCCGAGCACGAGCCGGCCGTCGACGCCGAGCAACCAGTCGGCCACCTGCGGGAGGTTGTGCAGCAGGTCGGCGCCGGCGTGGGCGGCCAGCGCCTCGTCGTCGGGGCCGGTGCCGGCGGGCACGGGCAGGTGGAGCCGGCCGCCGTAGCGGCGCGTCGTGTGCAGCAGCCGCCGCCAGATCTCCGGCCGCGGCAGGTCGACGGCGACCACGTCGCCGCCCCAGCGCAGCACGGACGGCAGCGGGCCCATCTCGGCGCCCGCGCCGAGCACCACGATGCGTTGGTCGCGCAGGTCGAGCCAGTCGGGGTTCGCCATGACGGCGCGTACGGCCTCGGCGCAGGACGGCTCGACGACGCCGGCGGTGACCCAGGCGTCAAGCCGGCGGCGCAGGTCGTCGCCGCGCAGCCGCTGGCCCCGGTACGGCAGGGACAACTCGCGTTGCACCTCGCCGGTGCCGGCGACCGTCGCGGTGTGCAGCGGCGCGACGTCGGTGGCGGTGGTGAACACCTCGCCGAGGCCGATCTCGGTGCCGTCGGCGCGGACCACGGTCATCCGGCGGTGCAGCGCGGCGAGCCCGTCCCGGGCGATGGTGACCGCGGCGTCGCGGGAGAGTAGTCCGGCCTCGACGAGTCGCCGGAAGTGCCCGAGGTATCCGTGCCGCCAGTTCGTCTCGTGTTCGGCCGAGCGCGCGCCGACCGCGTCGACGGCACGCAGCGCGTCGGCGACGACGGCCCGCCCGAGCGCGGAGGTGCTGCGCCCCGCGTCGGTCTTGGGGAACACCACCCCGGTCGGACCCTCCACGGCCACCATCCTTCCGCCCGGCCCGTCGGGCCGCCCTCGGTCGTCGGGTGCCACTCTGCCGTACCCGGTTGCGCGGCGCAGAGCGGGCCCTGCGCCGCGACCGGGCCCGACGCGGGCGTACGGGCCGTGAGTCGCCGGTCAGCCGCGGTGGCGTACCTCGGTGTCCCAGATCGCGGCCCACGGACGCCGCAGGCCGCGGCAGACCCAGATCGGCCCGCCGTTCTCGTCGTTGTCGACCTCGACCCGCTGGTCCACCCGGCCGGCGAGGGTGACCTCGGCGAACCAGCTGCGCAGCCGGTCCGGCCGTGCGAACCCGACCGCGAGCACCACGTCCGCGGTTTCCAGGGGGCGGCCGAAGGCGGCCATGCTGTTGTGGCCGGAGTAGGCGGGCGGCAGGTCGCGCGCCGGGCCGTAGCGGGCCACGGCGCCGGCCTCGCCGTAGTTGGCGGTGAGGATGACGGCCCGCTGCCGCTGGTCGGCGGGCAGGCCACGGTGGACGGTGGCGAGCGAGTCGGCGAAGGCGGGCCAGCCGATGGTCTCGCCGGCGTCGTAGTTGGCGGCGACGACGAAGCCGGGCAGCCGGTCGGCGGGCAGGACGGGCAGCAGCAGCACCGCGCTGCTGACGGCGGTCAGCAGCGCGCCCACGGTCAGCAGGGCCCGGCGCGGCAGCGCGCGATCCCGGGCGGCCCAGCCGGCGGTGACGACCGCCCCGGCGGCGGTGAGCACCAGCAGCAGCGGGGCGTCGTAGTAGCCCTTGCCGCCGGCGAGCAGCACGATGGCGACCACCACGAGCCAGGCCCACCCGACGGCCCGATAAGCCCGCCAGGCCGGCCGGCGCAGCAGCGTCACCAGCCCGGCGACCCAGATCGGCACCGTGAAGGGGCTGATGATGACGACCTGGAGGACGAGCGCGTCGAGCCGGCCACTGTAGGAGCTGTCGCCGTCGGCGATCGAGGCGGCCACCGACAGCTGCGGGAAGTCGTGTGCCGCCTGCCATGTCACGGTGGGCGCGGCGAGCAGCAGGAAGAGGGCCGCGGCAGCGAGCACCCACCGGTCGCGCAGGAGGGGCCGCGGCCCGGCGATCAGGAGCCCGGCCAGCAGGCCCACGGCGAGCAGGGCCGGCAGCAGCTTGTTGAGCATGCCGACGCCGAGCGCGAGCCCGACGCCGAGCGCCCAGCGACTGTCCCCGGTGCGCAGCATCCGCACCGTGCCCAGCGCGGCCGCCAACCAGACCAGCAGGTCGACGCTGGTGGTGCTGAGCAGGTGACCGCCGGCGAGGACGATGCCGGCGGTCGCGGCGAGAAACGCGGCGTAGCTCTGCGCGCCGCGCCCGGCGCCGAACTCGCGGGCGATCGCGGCGACCAGCAGGACCGCGGCGCCGCCGATCACCGCCGACGGGGTGCGTAGCGCCACCAGGCTGCCCGGGGCGATCGTGTCCGTCAGCCGGGCCAGCGCCGGGACCAGGGGGCCCTGGTCGACGTAGCCCCAGTCGAGGTGCCGGCCGCAGAGCAGGAAGTACAGCTCGTCGCGGTGGTAGCCGTAGCGGCCGGAGAGCAGCAGGAGCACCGCCGTCGTGGCCGCCGCGACCGCCCAGGGGCCGGTGGCCCGGGGACCACGTGGGGTGGGCCGGCCGTTCGCGGACGTCGCGCGGCGGGGTGTCCGGGTGGCGACGTCGGCGACGGGATCGGCCATCCGCACATCATCGCCCCGCACGGCCGGCCCGCGCTGCCCCGATCCCGTGGGCGTCCGCGCCGGCTGCCCGCGGCGGGTCAGGTCCGCGTCGGGACGCGCAGTCGGCCGTCGACCATCTCGGCGACCTCGTCGACGCGGTCGAGGTGCCCCCGGTCGTGGGTGACCAGGACGGTGGCGGTGCCGCGCTGCCGGGTGAGTTCGGTGAGCAGGTCGATGACGGCCGCGCCGCGCTCGTGGTCCAGCGCGCTGGTGGGCTCGTCGACGAGCAGCACCGCCGGGTCGTTCATCAGGGCGCGGGCGATGTTGACCCGCTGGCGTTGCCCGCCGGAGAGCTGGTGCGGCCGGCGGTCGGCCTGCCCGGTCAGCCCTACCGCGGCCAGTAGGCGGGCGGCGCGGTCGCGTCCGGCGCGGCGGGAGCCGCCGCTGAGGTGGGCGATGACCTGCAACTGTTCGGCGGCGGTCAGCGAGGCGATGAGGTTGGGCTGCTGGAAGACGATTCCGACCTTCGCGCGTCGCAGGGCGGTCGTCTGGCCCCGGCTGAGGCCGGTGGTGTCGGTGCCGGCGATGACGATCCGACCCGAGTCGGGGTTGATCAGGGTGGCGGCCACCGCCAGCAGGCTGGACTTGCCGGACCCGGACGGGCCGATGACGGCGGTGGTGGTGCCGGCCGGCACGCTCAGGTTGACGCGGTCGAGCGCGGTCAGCCGGGTGTCCCCGTCGGGGTAGGTCAGCGTGACGTCGGACAGTTCGAGGCTCATCGGGCGCTCCCCAGGGCGGTCAGCGGGTCGACGGAGGTGATACGGCGGACGGAGAGGGCGGCGCCGGCGGCGCCGAGCGCGATCGTCACGGCGGCCGGCAGCAGGACGGATCCGGCGGTGAGCGCGAACGGCACGGCGCCGGCCGCCGCGGCGCCGATCGCGACGGCGAGCGCGGTGCCGACGGCCGTGCCGGCGAGCAACAGCGCCAGGGCCTGCCCGAGGGCGTCGCGCAGCAGGTGGCCGGTGGTGGCGCCGAGCGCCTTCAGCACGGCGATGTCAGGGCCGCGCTGGATGGTCCACACGGTGAAGAACGCGCCGATGACCAGGGCGGAGATCGCGAACAGCATGCCGCGCATGAGCTGGAGCGAGCCGTTCTCGGCGGTGTGCGAGCCGATCGCGGACAGCGCCGCCGTGCGGGTCACGGTGCGGGTGTCCAGCTGCCGGTCGGCGTCGGCCAGGTCGGCGTCGGGGGCGGTGGTCAGCGCGATGACGGTGGCGGAGTCGTCGGCGGCGCCGGGGGCCAGGTGCTGCCAGTCGGCCAGGTCGGTCCAGATGACCGGGGTGTGGCTGTGGGAGGCGTCGCCGGCGACCGCGGCGACGGTCAGTCGCCGACCGCCGACGACCACGTCCTGGCCCGGCCGGGCGGACAGGGCCTCGGCCGCCCCCTCGGACAGCACGGCCTGCCCGGCGGCGACGGCGCCGGGGGCCAGGTGCGAGTCGGCCGCGACGCCGAACGCGGACAGCGCGGCGGTACGGTCGCCGGCGCTGACCCTGGTGGTGGTGATGCCGAGTGGGGCGGCGCTGCGCACCCCCGGGACGTCCCGCCAGCGCAGCCACTGCTCCCGGGTGACGGTCGACTCGGTGAAGGAGAGCTTCTGCCCGTCGGCCGGAGCGGAGAACACCAGGTGGTCGGCGGACAGGTCGGTGATGGCCGAGGTGCTGTCCCGGCCCAGCCCGGCGGTCAGGCCGGACAGCAGCACGACCAGCAGCGTCATCAGCGTCACGACCGTTCCCATCAGGGCGAACCGGCCCTTGGCGAACCGCAGATCTCTCCACGCGACGAACACGAGCGCAGCAACCTTCCGTTGGTGGGCGGGGCCGCGGCGGCGGCCCGGCACCAACCTTCGCCCGATCCACGCCGGTTGGCATCGCGCCGCGGATCGGGCCCGTGGCGTCGAAGTGCGCACGTCAGGATCAACCCTTTGGTTGATGGCGGCGGCCGTGCACGCCCTAGCCTGGAGTCATCGTGAACCCGGAATCGCTCACCCGGCCGCTGCGCGTTCTGCGCGTCTGCCTGCACCTGCTGGTCGGGGCCCTGCTCGTGGTGGTCGCCGGACGTGCCCTGGCGGGGCAGGCCCCGCACCGCGCCGCCGTGCTCGCCGCGTCGGCGGCGCTGGCCGTCGGCTACGCCGTCGGTGCCGCGTTGCCGCCGGTCCGCCGGTCCCGTCGCGCGGCGGCGGTGTGGCTGGCGGCGCTGACCGTCGGGTGGCTGGTGCTGCTCGGCCTGACCCCGGACGGGGTGTGGCTCGCGTTCCCCCTGTTCCTGCTGCACCTGCACCTGCTGCCGGTCCGGTGGGGGATCGTCGCGGTGGCGGCGACGACGGTGGCGGCGGTGGGTGGCGTGGTCGCGCACCAGGGGGCCGTCACGCCGGGCGTGGTGCTCGGGCCGGTCCTCGGCGCCGCCGTCTCCGTCGGCACGGTGCTGGGCTACCAGGCGTTGTACCGGGAGAGCGAACACCGCCGGCGGTTGATCGAGCAGCTGACCGCCACCCGCAGCGAGCTGGCCGCCGCCGAGCACGCCGCCGGCGTCCTGGCCGAACGCGAACGCCTGGCCCGCGAGATCCACGACACCCTCGCGCAGGGGCTGTCCAGCATCCAACTGCTGCTGCGCGCCGCCCAGCGGGCCCTGCCTGAGCGGGTGGACGTCGCCGGCGACCACGTCGAGCAGGCCCGCCGGACGGCGCAGGACAACCTGGTGGAGGCCCGACGGTTCGTGCGTGCCCTGGCGCCGCCCGGTCTCGACGGCGGCTCGCTGCCGGCGGCGCTGCGGCGGCTGTGCGCCACGACCGCCGCCCGATCGGCGCTGGCGGTGGACTGTGACCTCGACGGGACGGCGGTGCGCCTGCCGACCCCGCACGAGGTGGCGCTGCTGCGCATCGCCCAGTCCGCGTTGGCCAACGCCGTGCGCCACGCCGGGGCCACCCGCGTCGGGTTGGCGCTGCGGTACCGGGAGCACAGCGTCGTCCTGGCCGTGGTCGACGACGGCAGCGGCTTCGACCCCGACGCCGTCGCCGGTCGCGGTGACGGCGGGTTCGGGCTGGCGGCGATGCGGGCACGGGCCGAGGAACTGGGTGGCACGCTGACCGTGGAGTCGACGCCCGGCCGGGGCACCGCGCTGACCGTCGCCTTCGCCCACCCGTACGACGGGGCACCGGCGGGCGCATGAGCGATCCGATCCGGCTGCTGCTAGCCGACGACCACCCGGTCGTCCGGGCCGGCCTGCGCGCCGTCCTCGCCACCGAACCCGACCTCGAGGTGGTCGCCGAGGCCGCCACCGCCGAGCAGGCCGTCGCGCTCGCCGAACGGGACCGGGTGGACGTGGTGCTGATGGACCTGCAGTTCGGTGCGGGCATGCACGGCGCCGAGGCCACCGCCGCCATCACCGCGCGCGCGGGCGGCCCGGTCGTGCTGGTGCTGACCACGTACGACACGGACGCCGACATTCTCGCCGCGGTCGAGGCCGGCGCGTCGGGGTACCTGCTCAAGGACGCCCCGCCCGAGGAACTCGCGGCGGCGGTGCGCGCCGCCGCCGCGGGCAGGTCGGCTCTCGCGCCGGCGGTCGCCCACCGGCTGATGGACCGGATGCGCGCTCCGGGCACCGCGTTGAGCCGACGCGAGACCGAGGTCCTCCAGCTCGTCGCCGACGGGCTGTCCAACCAGCAGATCAGCAGGCGGCTGCACGTCAGCCACGCCACCGTCAAGACGCACCTGGTCCACGTCTACGGCAAGCTCGGGGTCGACTCCCGCACCGCCGCCGTCGCCGCCGCCCGGGCCCGCGGGTTGATCCGCCGCTGACCGGGCGGGCGACATCGGGGTCACCGCGCCGCGGGGACGCCACGACGGGTCACCCGTTTACCGCACGGCGGCCGCGAGGGCGCCGTCGCGCGGCGCGGTGGTGAGTCGTCGTACGCCGGGCACGACGGCGGTGCCGGCGCAGGCGACGAGGACCAGCGCGCCCGCCGTGAGCAGCGGCAGGCCCTCGCCCCAGGCCCGCGCCGCGATCGGCGCGAGGGCGTAACCCAGCGGCATCGCGCCGAGGGAGACCAGCCAGTCGTACGAGGTGACGCGGGCGAGGACGTGGGGTGGGAACTGCCCCTGCACGACGGTCTCCCACACGGGGTTGAGGTAGCCGAGGGCGGTCAGCGCGACGCCGTAGGCGACGACGACCAGCGGGGCGGGGGCGGCGACGGCGAGCAGGGCCAGCGGCGCGGCGTAGCTGGCGAGGCCGAGGTTGGCCACCAGCACCGGGCGGCGGGGACGGATCCGGGCGGCGAGCAGCGAGCCGATGAGCATGCCCACCGCGCCGGCCTGGAGCATCATCACCCAGACGCCCTCGCCGCCGAGGCGTCCCACGGCGACCGCCGGGCCGAGGGTCGTCAGGACGGCGGCGGCGCCGTTCCAGACGCCGTGGCCGAGCAGGCTGGTCCAGAACCAGTCGCGGCTGCGGACCTCCCGCCAGCCGTGGGTCAGGTCGGCGAGGACGCTTCGTTTCGGCATCGGGACGTGGCGGACCCGGACGACCGCGAGCAGCAGCGCGCTGAGCGCGAACGTGGCGGCGTCGAGGACGAACGCCCAGCCGGGGCCGGCGGCCCAGATCAACGCACCCGCGAGGGCGGGCCCGGCGAGGCGGCTGGCGTTGGCGGTTACGCCCATCAGCGCGTTGGCCTGTTGCCGTTGCGTCGCGTCGACGGTGCCGGCGACCAGGGGCGAGGCGGTGGGCAGGGCGAACGCGCCGGCGGCGCCGCCGACGGCGGCGGCCACCGCGATCACGCCGAGCGAGGCCTGGCCGAGGAGTTCGAGGCCGACGACGAGTTGCGCGACGCAGCGTACGAGGTCGGCGAGGATCGCGACGCGGCGGGCGTCGAGCCGGTCGGCGAGCACGCCGCCGAGGGGCAGCAGGAGCAGGCGGGGCACCATCGCGCAGGCCAGCACGAGGGCGAGGGCACCGGTCGAGCCGGTCGCGCGGAGCACGGCCAGGGCCAGGGCGGCGGGCACGACGGCGTCGCCGACGGCGGAGACGGTGCGGCCGAGGAAGAGCAGCCGGAACGGGCGTACGCGGAGGGGATGAGTCACCGGACCAAGATACTTCGACGTCGAATCTTTTGACAACGAATATTTTGGTACGGCATAGGATGGGCCCATGACCGACCGCGACCGCGTCGACCACCACGTCGAGCGCTGGCTGCCGATCCTGCCGACCCTCGACCCCGACGTCGAAGGCGCGGTGACGCGGATGCAGTTCCTCACCCGGCACCTGCGCGAGGTCAAGGAGCGGATCCTCGTCGACCTGGACCTTCAGGGCCACGAGTACGACACCCTGCACGCCCTGGCCGGCCGAGGGGGCCGGGCCGCGCCGTCGGACCTGGCGCGTGACATGGCGATGGCTCCCGCCTCCGTCACCGCCCGCGTCGACGCGCTGGTCCGGCGCGGCTTCGTGCACCGGATCCCGTCCACCACCGACCGGCGGCGGGTCGACGTGGAGCTGACCGAGGCGGGCCGGGCCGCCTGGCGGGGGGCCATGGACGTCGGAGGCGCCGAGGAGCACCGGCTGCTGGCCGCCCTCGCCCCGGACGAGCGGCGACTGCTGTCCGACCTGCTGCGCCGGGTGGTGCTGCGCGCCGAGGCCCCGCCCGACTGACCGCCGGGCGGAAATGCCGTGGCGGCGGGCGTACGCCGGCTGGCAGGGTGACCGGCATGACAGCGCAGGCGCTGGCGGGAGCGCTCGCCGACGACGTACGACGGCGGGTCTTCGCGGCGATCGTGTTGGGCGGCGCCGACGCCCCGGCGGTGGCCGAGCGCACCGGGCTGCCCGCCCGGCAGGTGGTCACCGCGGTCCGGCGGCTCGTCGACGCGGGCCTGGTGACTGACGGCGACGGCGAGCTGCGGGTGGACGCCGAGCGGCTGCGGGAGGCCGCCCGCACGCCGGCGGAGCCCCGACCGGCGGGGGAGCCCGCGGACCGGGTGCTGCGCACGTTCCTGCGCGACGGCGTCCTGGTCGGGTTGCCGGCGCAGCGCGGCCGGCGGCGGGTGCTGCTGGCGCACGTCGCGACGTCGTTCGAGCCGGGGGTGCGCTATCCGGAGCGGGCGGTGGACGAGGTGCTGCGGCGGTGGTGCGAGGGCGGCGGTTCCGACCACGTGACGCTGCGGCGGTACCTGGTCGACGAGCAGTTGCTGGCCCGGGAGCAGGGCGTCTACTGGCGTGTCGGCGGCTGATCGTCCGCGCCGCGAACCGTCTGTCCCCGGACCACCTTGTTAGCCTCGGCGCATGACCTCGTGTGCGCCGGGCGGCACCCCCGACCTCATGTTCATGCTCTCCTGGGCCAGTCACGCGTTGATGGCGGAGCATGCCGCGGGCCTGGCCGAACTCGGCATCTCGCCCCGGGCGCACTGTGTGCTGCTGAAGGCCCGGGCGGGTGGGCTGACGCAGCGCCAGCTCGGCGAGCTGTGCGGGATCGACAAGACAACGATGGTCGTCACCCTCGACCAGTTGGAGACGGCCGGGTTGGCGCGGCGGCGCCCGTCGCCCAGCGACCGGCGGGCCCGTCTCGTCGAGGTCACCGAGGAGGGCGGGAAGGTCCTCGACCAGGCGCAGCGGATCGCCGCCCGGATCCAGGACGACGTGCTGGCGGCGCTGCCCGAGGCCGATCGCGCGGTCTTCCTGCGGTCGATCGCGAGCCTGGTGGGCGGCCGGCTCAGCGGCACCGGGGCCTGCGGCCCCGGCGGGCGCGACTGATGTTAGTTCCACGATAGAAATTGCCCCACCACCCCGAGGCCACCGCCGGGGCCAAGGTCGCCCTGGGCGCGATGCACCTGGCGGTGGCCGCGGTGCTGATCCCGCTGCTGCCGGCCCGCCGCGCCTGACCTGAACCGTCCGCCGTGACGGGGCGGCACAGGCTCCGTCGCCACCCGGATATTCCCTTGCCGGGCCCGTGATGATCGACGGGTGACGACGACAGACTGGACCGTGGCCCCGACCCATCCCGACCACCCGGACGCGGCGGTCCTGCTCGAGGCGTACTACGAGGAAATGGTCCGCCGTTACCACGGCCGCCCGGTTCGCCCGGGCGAGGTCGCGGCGGCGATGGCCGACGACCCGAGCCACGACCTGACCGCCCCCACCGGATTCCTCCTCGTCGCCCACCGCGACGGGCGCCCGGCCGCCTGCGCCGGGCTGCGGTTCCGGCCGGACTGGGCCGAGCTGACCCGGGTGTACGTGCGTCCCGCGCACCGCGGTCGCGGCGGCGGCGCGCTTCTGCTCGCCGCCGTGGAGGAACGGGCGCGCGCCGCCGGCGTCGCCCGGATCCGGTTGGACACCCGCAGCGACCTCGTCGAGGCCCGAGCCCTGTACGCCCGGCACGGCTACCGGGAGATCCCGGCGTACAACGACGACCTCTACGCCGAGCACTGGTTCGAGAAGGTCCTCCAGTTGACGACGGCCGCGCCACGCGCTAAATAGAGAAGTGGCAAGTTGAGTCACTAGGACTCAACTTAGGACCTTCGGCCAGGAGAACCGAGGAGGCAGGACCATGCTGATGCGCACCGACCCGTTCCGTGAGATCGACCGGCTCACCGAGCAGTTCTTCGGCACCGCCGCGCGCCCCGCGGTCATGCCGCTGGACGCCTACCGCGACGGTGACTGGTTCTACGCGGCGTTCGACCTGCCCGGCGTCGACCCGGACAGCATCGACTGCACGGTGGAGCGCAACGTGCTGACCGTCCGCGCGCAGCGGCAGCGGCCCACCGGCGACAGCGTCGAGCTCGTCGCCGCCGAACGCCCGATGGGCACCTTCACCCGGCGGCTGTTCCTCGGCGACACCCTCGACACCGACAGGCTCGAGGCCGGCTACGACAACGGCGTGCTGACCCTGCGGATCCCGGTGGCGGAGCGGGCCAAGCCCCGCCGAGTCACCATCACCGCCCCGGCCGACGGCAACGGCCGCAAGCAGATCAACGCCTGAACACCCGACCCGGGGGGGGGGGGGGCGGCGCGGGCGCGGGGGGGCCCCCCCACGGCCGGCATGACGGCGGACGGGAGAGCCGCCACGCAGACCGCGGTGCCGGGGGCGGGCATGGCCGCCGACGCCGGCGGCGCGTCAGCCGCC
>NZ_JBEYTP010000036.1:0-70205 GCF_040643125.1 Micromonospora sp. NPDC047465 | reverse complement strand
CCGGGCACGTCCCGGCCCGGGTGCGCGGGTCACGCCGCGGCGGGGGTGCCGTTCCCGGTCGCCGCCAGCTCGGCGTCGGCCCGCTGCTTGACCAGGGTGAGGACGCGGCCGGCCACGGCCAGGTCCGGGGCGGGGACGTCCCCGTACAGCCGGGCGGTGACGCCGGCGACCGCGTCGGCGACGCGGCGCCGCACCTCCCGGCCGGCGTCGGTGAGCGCCAGCCCGGACCCGCCGGCGCGCAGCAGACCGCCGGCGACGAGCTCGTCCACCACGGCCAGCACCACCGCCTGGTCGACCTTCAGCGCGCCGGTCATCCGCCCGACGAGGTGTGCCCGCACGACCGCCCCGCCCTCGGCGGCAGCGGCGTTCAGGGCGAGCGACTGGTGGAAGGTGATGCCGAGCCGGGCCAGTTCGCGTTCCAGCAGGGCACGGGTGGCGTAGTGGGCCTGGCCGATGATCTGGCCGTTCACGGCGGTCATGGCGCTCCTCCTGACAGTTGGTACGACCAACGTTGGCGCGACCAACGATAACAGGATTCGTGGGCCGCACCAACAATCAGGTTAGGCTCTCCCCATGGACCACACCGCCGCGCCGGAAACCCCCACCCGGCTACGCACCACCCCGAGCTGGCTGCTCACCCAGACCGCCGCCCACGCCGGCCGGCTGGTCAGCGACGGCTTCGGCGGCATCGGCGCCCGCGGCTACCACTACCGGATCCTCGCCGCCCTCGACGAGTTCGGCCCCGCCAGCCAGGCAGACCTCGGCCGCCGAGGCGGCATCGACCGCAGCGACGTCGTCGCCACCGTCAACGAACTCGCCGCGAAGAACCTCGTCGTCCGCGCACCCGACCCCGCGGACCGACGGCGCAACGTCATCACCATCACGCCCGCCGGACGACGCGAACTCCAGCGCATGGGGGAGACCCTCGCCGGCGTCCAGGACACCCTGCTCGCCCCGCTCACCCCCACCGAACGCGACCAGCTCACCCGCCTGCTCGGCAAACTCCTCGCACACCACCGGCGGCGCCACTGACCGGCGAAACGCCGGCGGGGCGAACGGCGCCACCGCCACCCGCCCCGCCGGCGCCCACCGCTCAGTGGGCCTCGCGCAACTCCGCCAGCCGCGCCTCGATCTCGGCCAACTCCGCGCGCAGCTTCTCCGCCTGCTGCTCCGCCTCGGCACGCTCCGCCGCCATGATCTGCTCCACCGCCTCGTGCACCCCCGGCACGTCGACCAGCGCCACCATCCGCAGCGCCTCCGCCGGCTTGACCACGTACGGCTTCGCCAGCGACTTGCTGCCCTGCTGCGCCGCGACCGTCCACTCGCCGTCGGCGTACGCCAGCGTGACCGTCAGCCCCGTCGGGCCCTTCGGCTTCGCCGCCTTCACCGGCCGCCGCGCCGGCTTCGCCTCCGTCGTCTCCACCTTCGGCTCCTCCCGCTGCTCCCGCGGCGCCGGCACCGGCGCCCGGTCCAACACGAACTCCGGCTCCGCCGGCACCGGCTCCGGCTCGGGCTCCGGCTGCGGCTCCGCCACCTTGCGGCCCACGCCTCGCGGCGCCACCGCCACGTCGGCCGGTGAGAAGGGCAGCTCGTCGCGACCGAACCGGACCACCACGAACTCGTCGGAGACCGCCGGGTCGGTCAGCTCCACCACCTGCCCCACCTGCCCGGCGATCTGACCCGCCGACGCGGTGAACACCACCTTCGGCTTCCGCCCCGCCGCCAACGCCTCCCGGAAGGTGCGCACGTCCTCGTCGGACAACCCCTGGCCAGCGCCACCCATCAGCAACCTCTTCCCTCGTACACCTGTTCAGACGCCTGCCTTGATACCAGCCGGCCCCGACACGCGCGAGATCAACCCCCCAGCGCCCGCAACGCCGCGTCGGCGTGCGCGTTCATGTTCAGTTCACTGTGGACCACCCCGATCACCCGCCGGTCCGTGCCGATCACGAACGTCATCCGCCGTGTGCTCAACGCGCCCAGCGGCAGCCGCCGCCGCACCCCGAACCGGTCCGCCACCACACCGTCCGGGTCGGACAGCAGCGGATAGTCGAACCCGTGCAACCGGGAGAACTCCGCCTGCCTCGCCACCGGGTCCCGGCTGATGCCCACCCGCTGCGCGCCCACCGCCGCGAACTCCGCCGCCAGGTCCCGGAAGTGGCAGCTCTCCGCCGTGCACCCACGGGTCAGCGCCGCCGGGTAGAAGAACAGCACCACCGGGCCGGCGGCCAGGAACTCCGACAGCCGCCGCGGCGCACCCGTCTCGTCGGGCAGCGCGAAGTCCTCCACCACGTCCCCGACACCCACACCCGCCACCGCACACCTCCACCGTCGTCACCCGGGCCGCGCCGAGCGTATGCGGCGACCCGGCCACCCACACCCACCACCACGGCCCGCACATGTGACCATCCCCTCCCGCATCGGGCGTGCCGGTCGCGGTACCGTCGGCCCAGCAGCCACGGCAGGGGAGAGGCGCATTGAATCCCGTCACCGTCATCACCGGCGGCAGCCGCGGCATCGGCGCGGCCACCGCCCGCCGCCTCGCCCACGCCGGTCACCACGTCGTGTTCGGCTACCGTCGCGACCGCGACGCCGCCGACAAGGTGCTCGCCGACCTCCACGCCACCGGCGTACGCGGCCTCGCCGTGCCCGCCGACACCCGCGACCCCGAGCGGGTCGCCGCCCTGTTCGACGCCGCCGCCGACCTCGGCCCGATCACCGGCCTGGTCAACAACGCCGGCGTCACCAGCCCCATCGGCGCCTTCGTCGACCTCGACCCGGCCGACCTGCGCCACGTCGTCGACGTCAACCTCGTCGGCTACGTCCTGTGCGCCCAACAGGCCGCCCGCCGGATGGGTAGCGGCGCCGCCATCGTCAACGTCTCCTCCGTCGCGGCCACCCTCGGCAGCCCCGGCGAGTACGTCCACTACGCCGCCGTCAAGGCCGCCACCGACACCCTCACCACCGGCCTCGCCAAGGAACTCGCCCCCCGCGGCATCCGCGTCAACGCCGTCGCCCCCGGCATCATCCGCACCGACATCCACGCCCTGTCCGGCCAACCCGACCGACCCGACACCGCCGCCGACCGCATCCCCCTCGGCCGCCCCGGCGAACCCGACGAGGTCGCCGCCGCCATCGCCTGGCTCCTCGGCCCCGACGCCACCTACACCACCGGCACCGTCCTACGCGTCGCCGGCGGCCTGTAGCCGTGGGCGTCTTCGGCGACGTCGCCGACCTCTACGACGACGTACGCCCCGACTACCCAACCGAACTCGCCGACCTCATCCGCGCCTACCACGGCCGTACCCCCGACACGGTCGTCGAGATCGGCGCCGGCACCGGCAAGGGCACCGCCGTGCTGCTCCGCCTCGGCGCACCCGTCACCTGCGTCGAACCCGACCCCCGCATGGCCGCCCGGCTCACCGCCCGGTTCCCCCGGGCCCGCGTGGTCACCTCGACCTTCGAACGGTGGCAGCCACCCGCCGGCGGCGCACCCCTGCTGGCCTGCGCGCTGGCCTGGCACTGGCTCGACCCCGCCACCCGCAACCGGCGCGCCCACGACGCGCTCACCCCCGGCGGCACCCTCGCCGTCTTCGGCCACAAGTACGACTACGCCGACCCCGGGCAGTCCCGCGCCCTCGACGGCTTCTTCCGCGCCACCGGCCCCAGCACGGTGAAGCGACCCGCCGGCTGGTTCGAGCGCGACATCACCGACAGCCGACTGTTCACCGACGTCCGGGCCGCCCACATGCAGCGCGACGTCCCGCTGCCCGCCGAGCGCTACCTGCAACTCGTCCGCACCTTCGGCCCGTACCGGATCCTCACCCCCGACGAGCAGGCCCGCGGCCTGGCCGCGCTGCGTCGCCTCGTCGACGGCCTCGGCGCGCCGGTCGTGCTGCGCCTGCGCACCACCCTCGTCCTCGCCCGCCGTCCCCGGCTCGTCGACGCGGGCTCGTGAGCGGAGGCGGCCGGGCAGGGCGCCGCCACCCGATCGGTAGGAAACTTTCACCGATTGCCCCGACCGATACAGATCATTTACGATCGACGCCCATCACTCGACCGGGTGCCCGGACACCACGGGCCCGAACAGGGGAGACCCGATGAGCGACGACCTGGAAACACGCCGCCTGCTCGACACGCCCGCCCGGCGCCGCACCCTCCTCACCGCACTGGGCGCCGGCGTCGGCATCGGCGTCGGCGTCGTCGGCATGCCGAGCCCCGCCATGGCGGCGGCCGCCGGCTGGAGCAACCCCACCCTCGGCACCCTGACCTCCGGCTACAAGACACCCAGCCGCCCCACCCACACCGGCTGGGACGTCGCCAACAGCCAGGGCACCCCCGTCTACGCCACCGCCGACGGCACGGTCCGCGACATCAAGACCAACTCGTACCCGGGCGACACCACCAGCGGGCCCCTGCCCGGACGCACCGGCAACAGCGTCCACCTCAACCACGCCGACAGCTACTTCTCCTACTACGGCCACCTCCACCGCGTCCTGGTCAGCGTCGGCCAGCGGGTCAGCTGCGGACAACTGATCGGCCTCATGGGCAACACCGGCAACTCCAGCGGCCCGCACCTGCACTTCGAGATCCACCGCCCCCGGCTGACCTCCACCGACCCCCGGATCTTCCTCGCCAACCGCGGCATCACCCTCGGCGCGACGGCCCCCGTCGGCAGCACCGGCTACCCGAGCGTCAGCCAGGGCGCCTCCGGATGGGTGCCCCGCACCATCCAGTACCTCCTGCGGGCCCGCGGCATCTCCGTCGTCGTCGACGGCGTCTTCGGACCGGCCTGCACCTCCGCCGTCAAGTCGTTCCAGACCAGCCGCGGCCTCTACGCCGACGGCCTCGTCGGCCCGATCACCTGGACCGCCCTCATCCTGCCCCTGCGGGAAGGCAACTCCGGCGACCTCGTCCGCGGCCTCCAGACCGCCCTCAACGCCCGCGGCGCCGACCTCCTCGTCGACGGCTCCTTCGGCTCGGTCACCGCCAACGCCGTACGCGGCTTCCAAAGCCGCAACGGCCTCGTCGCCGACGGCATCGTCGGCCCCGTCACGTGGAGCGTGCTCATCTGACCCCGGACACCGACCCGCCCGGCGTCACCGGCAACCGCCGTGTCGGCCCGCCTTCTGGTCGCGCCTGCGGCTGCCCGACGTCCTCGTGAAACAGCGCTGCCCGGCCGGAGAGATCACCGGCCGGGCAGCGCATTCTGGCTCTGGTCAGTTGCCGGTGGACGCGTCCTTCAGGCCCTGCAGCATCTCGGCGAAGTCGGCGGTCTCCGCCGCAGGCGGCGTCTCGATGTCGACCGCCTTGCCGTAGTCGGTGTAGTCGACCGTCATGTCGCCCATCTTGCCCATGTCCAAGCCCGCCCGGCGCGGCCGGTACTGCTCGTCGACCCAGAGGTCGATCGTGAGCTCCTTGACACCCTGCTTGGCATACTGCTGCTCGACGCCCGACCGCAACTTGGCGTCGAGCTGCCCGAGGTAGGTCGCCACCGGAGCAGTGACGGTGTAGTGCACCGTACGCGCACCGTTCACCGTCTCCTCGCCGACGACCTTGACACCCTCGGTGGCGAGCAGCGTCTTGACCTGCTTGGTCGGGTCGATATCCTCGAACTGCTTGGTGAAGTCCATCCCCGCCTGCTCGGCGGCCGCGGTCAGGTCCAGCTTCATCCAGCGCTTCCCGCCGAGGCTCGCGCGGTCCTTCGCCGGGATCTCGACGTAGATCACGCTGCCGATCATCCGGACGGTGGTCGGGGTGCCGTCCGGGCCCGCCGTCGTCATCTCGGCCTTGACCGGGTCGCCCAGATCGACCACGCCCTGCACCGAGATCTTCTCGCCGCCCGCCGTGCCCTGCATCGTCACGGTCACCGAGTCGCTCTTGTCGGTGGCGTCGATCGTCTTCTGCAACGAACCCTTGAGATCACTGGCGAGCAGCTCCAGCACGCTGGGCTGCTTCGGCGCGTCCGAGCCGGGCTTCGCGCCGCAGGCGGTCATCGCGAGTGCCGTGAGCGCGGAGACCGCCACAACAGTGGTCTTCTTCCAAAGTGACACGTGACAACTTCTTTCCCCGAAGGACTCTGGAGATCTCCCCAGATAGAGCGACGCCACGCTATCCCATGCGGTCAACATCGAGGCGCATCCCCGCCGGATCTTTGACGGGAACCGACACGCCGGCAGGGGAGCGGCGGCGACAATCGGCCCATACCGCCCACCCGTGGCGTCGGCCGTCGCCCCCGGGCGCCACGGCCCGCCTGCCACAACCCGGCGCCGACCGCGCCGACCACGCGACCTGGTGCCGACCGCGACGTACGATCCGCAGGTGACCAGCAGACCGGACCTGGAGCAGCGCCTGCGCGACCTCGCGCGGCTGCGCCGCGTCCGCGACCGGATCGACCGGGAGTACGCGCAGCCGCTGGACGTCGAGGCGCTCGCCCGCGGCGTGAACATGTCGGCCGGACACCTCAGCCGCCAGTTCCGGCTCGCCTACGGCGAGTCGCCGTACGCCTATCTCATGACGCGGCGCATCGAGCGCGCCATGGCGCTGCTGCGTCGCGGCGACCTCACCGTCACCGAAGTCTGTTTCGCGGTCGGCTGCTCCTCACTGGGCACCTTCAGCACCCGCTTCACCGAGTTGGTCGGCGTGCCACCCAGCGCCTATCGGGCCCGGGCAACTCCCGCGACGGCGGAGATGCCGCCGTGCGTCGCGAAACAGGTGACCAGACCGATCAGGAATCGAGAAGCCCCCGCCCCGAGCCGCAACTAGCGTGACTGCCATGAACGTCACCATTCACTCGAGCTTCCTCCCGCACACCGACCCGGACGCCTCCCTGGCCTTCTACCGCGACACCCTCGGCTTCCAGGTCCGCAACGACGTCGGCTACGGAGGGATGCGCTGGATCACGGTCGGCCCCGCCGACCAGCCCGACACGTCCATCGTCCTGCACCCGCCGACCGCCAGCCCCGGCATCACCGACGACGAGCGCCGCACCATTCTCGAGCTGATGGCCAAGGGCAGCTACTTCGGCGTCAACCTGGCCACCCCCGACCTCGACGGCACCTTCGCGAAGCTGGAGGGCCGCGGCGCCGAGGTGGTCCAGGAGCCGACCGAGCAGCCGTACGGCGTCCGCGACTGCGCGTTCCGCGACCCCGCCGGCAACATGATCCGCATCCAGGAACTGCGCTGAGCCTGGCGACCGCAGCCATGCCCCAGGCACCGTGAACGAGCCCACGTACGACAACGGAGGCGGCCCTCCGGCGGCCACCGTCACCGACAACAACGTCCCCGAGCCCGCACCACCAGCGAGCGCCGCCCCCGCTCCCGCGCCCAGCGTCGTCGCGACCCCGAGCATCGGCTCACCACGACATCGACGCCTGGGCGCCGGTGACCGCTTCGTCGCGCGCACCGGCTTCGACCCGCGCGCGCTGGCCACGCCGTACCGCTGGTTCCGCATCTCCCCGCGCCGCCTCCAGGCCTGCCGCGAGGTGAACGAGATGCCCGACCACGAACGGATGCGCGACAGCCGCTGGTTGGTCTGACACCCGGGCCGGGCCCGCAGCGTGGCCCAGGCCACAGGGACACCCCGGCCCAGAACCGGCCTGGATACGGTTGTCGTCGCGAAGAGCACACCCCGGCCGGCTGACGTCGGCCGGGGCAGTCGAGCCCCCCGGCCGACACCGCCGATCCGGCAGGCAGCGACCGTCGCCGCGACCGCACCGACACCCCAGAACCAGGCATACTGCTCGCGCTGGTCAGATCGAGCCAGGCGACGCCGAGGGAGACCGCCACGGCGGCTCCGCACGATGATGGAGGCACGATGAGCATGGCCCCGAGGACCGACATGCAGTCGCCCGCTCCGCACGCTGCCGACAGCCACGACCTGATCCGCGTGCACGGCGCGCGAGTGAACAACCTCAAGGACGTCAGCGTCGAGATCCCGAAGCGCCGGCTGACCGTGTTCACCGGCGTCTCCGGCTCGGGCAAGAGCTCGCTGGTGTTCGGCACGATCGCCGCGGAGTCGCAGCGGCTGATCAACGAGACCTACAGCGCCTTCGTGCAGGGCTTCATGCCGACACTGGCGCGGCCGGAGGTCGACCGGCTCCAGGGGCTGACGACCGCGATCATCGTCGACCAGGAACGGATGGGGTCCAACCCGCGCTCCACCGTCGGCACCGCCACCGACGCCAACGCGATGCTGCGCATCCTGTTCAGCCGGCTCGCGCAGCCGCACATCGGCCCGCCCAACGCGTACTCGTTCAACGTCCCCTCGGTGAAGGCCAGCGGTGCCATCACCGTCGAGCGCGGCGCCGGCAAGACGAAGACCGAGAAGGCCACCTTCACCCGTCTCGGCGGCATGTGCCCGCGCTGCGAGGGCATGGGCTCGGTCAACGACATCGACGTGACCCAGCTGTACGACGACAGTAAGTCGCTCAACGAGGGCGCGATCACCGTCCCGGGCTACAACATGGACGGCTGGTACGGCCGCATCTTCCGCAACGGCGGCCTGTTCGACCCCGACAAGCCGATCCGCAAGTACACGAAGAAGGAGCTGGACGACCTCCTCTACAAGGAACCCACCAAGATCAAGGTCGACGGGATCAACCTGACGTACCTGGGACTGATCCCGCAGGTCCAGAAGTCCTACCTGTCCAAGGACGTCGACGCGCTCCAGCCGCACGTCCGCGCCTTCGTGGAGCGGGCGGTGACGTTCACGACCTGCCCCGAGTGCGACGGCACCCGGCTCAGCAAAGAGGCACAGTCGTCGAAGATCAAGGGGAAGAGCATCGCCGACCTCTGCGCGATGCAGATCAGCGACCTGGCCGACTGGGTCCGGGGCCTCGACGAGCCGTCGGTGCTCCCGCTGCTCACCGGGCTGCAACACCTCCTCGACTCGTTCACGGAGATCGGGCTGGGATACCTCTCACTCGACCGGCCGGCGGGCACCCTGTCCGGGGGAGAGGCACAGCGCACCAAGATGATCCGGCACCTCGGCTCGTCGCTCACCGACGTCACCTACGTCTTCGACGAGCCGACGATCGGTCTGCACCCCCATGACATCCAGCGGATGAACGACCTGCTGCTGCGGCTGCGGGACAAGGGCAACACCGTGCTCGTCGTGGAACACAAGCCGGAAGTGATCGAGATCGCCGACCACGTCGTCGACCTGGGCCCGCGCGCCGGCACCGAGGGCGGCGAGGTGGTGTTCGAGGGCGCCGTCGAAGGGCTACGGGCCAGCGACACACTCACCGGGCGGCACCTCGACGACCGGGCCACCCTCAAGAAGTCGGTGCGGTCGTTCTCCGGCACCCTGGAAATCCGCGGCGCGTCGACGCACAACCTCCAGGACGTGGACGTCGACATCCCGCTCGGGGTGCTCTGCGTCGTCACGGGCGTGGCCGGCTCCGGCAAGAGCTCGCTGATCCACGGCTCCGTCGCCGGCCACGACGGCGTGGTGGTGATCGACCAGGGCGCCATCCGGGGCTCACGACGCAGCAACCCGGCGACGTACACCGGCCTGCTCGACCCCATCCGCAAGGCGTTCGCGAAGGCCAACGGCGTGAAGCCGGCGCTGTTCAGCGCCAACTCCGAGGGCGCGTGCCCCACCTGCAACGGCGCCGGCGTCATCTACACCGACCTCGCAATGATGGCCGGCGTCGCCACCACCTGCGAGGAATGCGGGGGAAAGCGGTTCCAGGCATCGGTGCTGGAGTACCACCTCGGCGGCCGCGACATCAGCGAGGTGCTCGCGATGTCGGTCACCGAGGCCGAGGAGTTCTTCGGCGCCGGCGAGGCACGCACGCCCGCCGCGCGCACCATCCTCAGCCGGCTCGCCGACGTCGGGCTCGGCTACCTCAGCCTCGGCCAGCCGCTCACCACGCTGTCCGGCGGCGAGCGGCAACGACTCAAGCTGGCCACGCACATGGCCGAGAAGGGCGGCGTCTACGTCCTCGACGAGCCGACCACCGGCCTGCACCTCGCCGACGTCGAGCATCTGCTCGGCCTGCTCGACCGGCTCGTCGAATCCGGCAAGTCGGTCATCGTCATCGAGCACCACCAGGCCGTCATGGCACACGCCGACTGGATCATCGACCTCGGTCCCGGCGCCGGCCACGACGGCGGCCGGATCGTCTTCGAGGGCACACCCGCCGACCTCGTCGCCGCCCGTTCCACCCTCACGGGCGAGCACCTGGCGGCCTACGTCGGCAGCTGACCGAGGCCCATTCATCCTGAGCCACCTGAACCGCCCCTGACCTGGGCTGGCCCAACCTGTGTCGCTCGCGAGGGTGCGGCACGCCCGGCAGCGGGAACCATCCAGGCGGTCACCTGCGGCCGGGCGATCACGCTAACCGTGGCACCCGAGACTCGTGACACGGCTCGAGCGCGATGTGCGCGGACAGCGCACGGAGGAAGTCGGGCGCGTCGAAGATCTCGCCGGCAGAGGCCACACCGCTCGTCCTCGTCCGACCGCCGAGAATGCGACGGACCGCTTCGACCGCCAGCGGCGCGCTGACGGCGTAGATGTCCTGGCCACTGGCGACGACGCGCCGCTGCGTGTCGCCGGCACGCACGACGACGTCGACGGTGAACGTCTGCGCGGACCGGCCGAACTCGTCGACCGCAGCCGGTGCGGGCGCGTCCGGAGCGGCAAGGTCCTCGGCCGCGTCGGTGGTCATGTACGTGCGCACCTCGGGAATGGGCAGGTGGCTGGGGACCGTGACGACGTCAGCCATCGTGAACCCGCCGAGGACGATCCGGCGGCCCATCGGAGCGGGAAAGTCCCATTCCACGGTCGGCAGGTCGCACTCGTCGACGTAATACTCCAGCCGGCCACCGGTGTAGCGGACACGTCGGCCAGCACGCCGCTCCCGGGAGACGGTGCCCGAGGCGAGAGTCCCGGCCGTGGGGTGCCAACCACTCAGTCCGTACGCGACGTGCGCCTCGTCGGCCGCCGTCCAATCGCCCATCGCCGTCGTGACCAGCAGATCGCCGAGTCCGCCGAAGAACGCCATCGCCGGGACCACCGCGACGCCCGCTGCCTGAGCACGGTCCGTGAAGTGCGTGAACGTGTCGAGGTTGGCCTCGATCTCAGCCGCCACGTCCACGTACGGAACCCCGGTACGCAGGGCGGCCTCGATCACGGGCGCCGCGGTCGAGGCGAACGGACCGGCACAGTTGATGACCGCGACCGCGCCCTTCAACGCCTGGTCGAGCGAGGCCGGATCGTCAACCGACGCCACCCGGAATTCGAGCCCCGGATGCGACGCCGCCAGCGCCTGGAGCCTGCCCACGTCCCGACCGACGAGAAGCGGGACGAACCCGCGATCACGCAACTCCGTCACCACGAACCGCCCGGTGTGTCCGTACGCCCCGAACACCGCCACGGTCTGACCCGAACCCATCTGCAACTCCTCCTGCTCCGCGAAAGATCGACTGAGGAGATCCTCTCGGCAGCGGCCGACCCGGACCAGTGTCCGCAACGCCATGCCCCATACAATTTCGGACATGGCCACTGTCGCGCTCGCCGCCACCGACGCGATGCTGCACTTCGAACTCGCCATGGCCTGCGAGGTCTTCGTCCGCGACCCCTCCGGCCTGGCAGACCCGTGGTACGACCTCGTGGTCTGCGGCCCGGGCCCGGTCCGGATCGGCAGATTCCGCATGGAACCCGACGACGGGTTGGACCGACTCGCCCGCGCTGACACCGTGATCGTCCCTGCCGTGGAAGACATCGACGCGGACGTACCACCCAACCTGCTCGACGCCGTCCGCGCGGCCCACGAGGCGGGCGCCCGGATGGTCTCGCTGTGCACCGGAGCGTTCGTGCTGGCCGCCGCCGGCGTGCTGGACGGACTGCGCGCAACCACCCACTGGGCCCACACCGAGGCGCGGGCCGCCCGCTACCCCCGGGTGCAGGTCGACCCGGACGTGCTCTACGTCGACAACGGCAACGTGCTCGCCTCCGCCGGCAAAGCCGCCGCGATCGACCTGTGCCTGCACCTGATCCGCCGCGACCACGGCGCGACGGTCGCCAACGCCGTCGCCCGCCGCCTGGTAGTGCCGCCGCATCGCGCCGGAGGCCGCCAGTTCGTCACCACCCCGGTGCCCGCCCGCGACGACCACCCCCTCGCCGACCTGTTCCCGTGGGCGATGGAACGGCTGAACCGTCCGCTGACCGTGGAGGACCTGGCCCGCCAGGCGAACATGAGCTCGCGCAACCTGGCCCGCCACTTCAAGTCGGCAACAGGCACCACCCCGCTGCAGTGGCTGTCGACGCAGCGGATCCGTCGGGCCCAGGAGCTGCTGGAGAACACCACAACAGCATCGACGCCATCGCCCAGGCGGCTGGCATGGGAACCGCCACGACGCTGCGCCGACACTTCAACCGCACCGTCGGCGTACCTCCGGACGCCTACCGTCGCACCTTCCGCAGCGCCTGGCCCTCATCGGGACTCTGATCGCCCTATTTGCCCTTATTGATGCAGTCGGTGATGCGACGACAACGCGAAGCCGGCCATACGGGCGTCTGGGACACGGGGGAGCGGTGCCCACCTGCACATCGATCCACTTCTCGCGATATCTGAAGCGCTGGGAGGCTGGTAGCCGGTCCAGCCGCACGAGGGAGTTGGGTCGGCGTGTGCGGCGTTCGGGCAGTGACGCGGAGCGCTCAAGCGGTCGCGTAGGCCGGCGATACCTTCGCCGTGGAGCGGTGTGGCCACCTGCGCAACGTCTGCCGGCAGATGCCGTAGCACCGCACGCGCCGTCGCCCGCAAACTCCTCGGCGTGACGCAGGACCGCCAGGCGGCCCGCCGACCACGGCTCACTGACCGGGAACGCCCCAGGACAAAACGAGAAGAACAGCGAGGTCACTCGCCGGTCCGTCCTCATTCGATAATGTACATTATGTCAAGTAGACCGAATATCGCCCCTCCCCGCCGCCCGCCCGCCTCATGGCACCAGGGGCGACCTCACGGACGCGCGGCGGGCTGCCGGCCGAGGAAGGCGACGAGGCGGTCGCCCGGAGCCGCACCGGACGGGACCGGCACGGGCGGGCCGAACCGGGACTGGCGGGCCTGCTCTCCGACCAGTGACGCGGACAACGCGAGAAGCTCGGTGGCCAGCCCGGCGGGCATCTCGCGGTCCGCGCCGCAGGCGGTGGCGATGTCCCACCCGTGCGCCGCGAACTCGATCGCGCCGCCGCGCGCGGCACCGCCCGCCCACGCGGCCCGGGCGGGGTGCGCGTCGTCGTGCACCGCCGTACGCACGGCGTCGAGCAGGCGCTGGGTGCGCTCCCGCGCGACGGCCACGGGGTCGGCCTCGCCCGCTCGCGGTGACGCCGGAAGGACCAGCTCTCCCGTGGCGGCGAAGTCGGTGAGGGCGTCGGCGGCGTCGGCGAGATGCAGCACCAACGTCCGCAGGTCCCAGCCGGCGCACGGGGTCGGCCGGTCGAGGTCGGCGTCGCCGACGGCCGACAGGGCGCCGAGCGCGTAGTCGGCGGACCGCTGGAACAGCGCGACACTGTCGGCGAGCGGGGTCGGGGGTGATGCGGTCACGAGGGTCTCCTTCGGCAACGGGTGGCGAGGGTGGCGTGGCGGCGGGGGCGGTCTCAGGCGTTCGTCGGGGACATCTCCCAGGGTGCCGGGGAAAGGACCTCTCCGGTTTCGAGCAGCGACTTGAGGTTCGCGAGCACGGCGGGCCACCCCTGCGAGATCCCGGTGTGCATCGCCTGGTCGGTGAGGTTCTCGTGGGTCACGGTGAGGCGGACGATGTCATGGTGCGGTTCGACGAGGAACGTGACGACCGACGAGCCCCCGGGCGGTTCGTCGCCGGGCGCCGCGAAGGTGATCACCAGGCGCGTCGGCGCCTGGGCCTCGACGACTCGCCCGACGACGTCGACGTCGCCTGACCCGTCGACGCGCCGGTGCTCCCAGGTGGACCCCGGCTGCCAGTCGGAGACGTTGGCGTGTCCCCAGTAGGCGGCCGTCAGGTCCGCGTCCGTCAGGGCCTGCCACACCTGTTCGGCGCTGGCGCGGATGTACGTGACGTAGACGTAGGTCGGCGGGGCCGTGGGTGCGTCGGTCATGGCGTGCTCCTCTGCCTGGTTTTTGATGGCACTGATGGTTTGCAGGCGGCGCCTTTCGAAGCCCGAGATCCAGCGCTCCTCGATCTCGTGGATCGGCGTCGGGTTCAGGTAGTGCAGCCGCTCGCGTCCGCGCCGTACGACGGTGACGAGATTGGCCCGGACGAGGACGTCGAGGTGCTGGGTCGCCGACTGGCGCGCCATGTCGAGGCGCTCGCAGAGCTCCCGCAGCGTCTGCCCGTTGTGTTCCCGCAGGCGGTCGAGCAGGAGCCGTCGGGTGGGGTCGGCCAGTGCCTTGAAGACCGGGTCCATCTCTCCCGCCTCTGCGCTCACCCCGCCGATTATGCAGGTATCCACCTGCATAATCCACCCCCTCCCATCGATCGGCGTGGCGAGCGTGGCGTGCGGAGACCCCGGCCCTCCGGTCACCCGGGGCCCGGCGGGAGACCGACGAGCCGCCGCAGGTGCGCCTCCACCAGCGCGACCCGTTCCGCCACCGGGGCGGGCGGGACGGCGATGAGTTCGTGGCCGTGCCCCCGGTAGACCTGCTCGTGGACGCGGGCGAACGCCAGCGACTCGGCGTAGTCGATCCGGCGGGCGGCGGTGCGGGTCACGAAGCCGAGCGGCTCGACGAGGAACACCGGACGCTGGTAGGCCCCCTCCCGGAGCACCCGCTCCACCTCGGCGGCGAGCGTCGGCCCGACGGGGCGGCCCAGGTACCGGGCGAGCGCCAGGGTGCACAGCGGAGACCTGTCGTGGACCTGCACCGGCCCCCGGGTCCCGGCTGCCTCCCGCCGTTCGCGCTGCAGCCGCGCCACGGCGTCGACGAAACCCGCTGCGCGCCATGGTTCGTCATCGCCGCGCGCCTGCCCCGCGGCGATGACGTCGGTGGCCGCCTCGACGACGACGCTCCACCCGCGACGTCGTAGCGCGTCGGCGAGTGTCGTCTTCCCCGCCCCGGGCGCGCCGGTGAGCACGTATCGTTGCACGCTCTCCCCTTCTTCCCGCCGTTGCCGGCGAACACGAAATTCATGCATAATAGTGCTTATGCATGACAAAAAGGACGAATCGGTAATGCGGCTGATCGAGGAGTTCCTGACCGCCCGCGCCACCCGCAAGCCCTCCCCCCACACCCTCGAGGCGTACCGGCGGGACCTGCGCACCGTCGCCGCGCTGGCGGCCGAGGAGACCACCCCTCCCCTCCCCCTCGACGAGTTGCCGCTCACCGCCCTCACTCCCCGGGTCATGCGGGCGGCCTTCGCCCGCTTCGCCACTCCCCGGGCGGCCGCCTCGGTGCACCGGGCCTGGTCCACCTGGAACAGCTTCTTCTCCTTCCTGGTCGCCGACGGCATCGTCGCCGGCAACCCGATGCCGGCGGTCGGGCGGCCCCGGGCGCCGCTCCCCCAGCCCAAGCCCCTGCGCGGGGCGGACACCCCGGAGCAACTGCTGGCCTCGGTGGCGCGGCAGGAGGGCCGGCAGCGCGACCCGTGGCCGGAGCGGGACGTGGCGGTGCTGGCGTTGGCGCTGTGCGCGGGGCTGCGGCTGTCGGAGCTGCTGGCGTTGCGGGTGGGTTCGCTGGCGGGTCGCCCGGGTGAGCGGCGCGTCGACGTCGCCGGCAAGGGCGGGCGTCCACGCGTGGTGCCGGTGGAGCCGGAGCTGGACCGGGTGCTGGTGGACTACCTGGACAGCCGCGCCCGCCGGTTCGGGTCGCGGACGGTGCGGCCGGACGCGCCGCTGCTGGTGGACCGCCGGGGTGAGCCGCTGCGCCGGGGCGGACTGCAGTATCTGGTGGAGTCCTGCTACCGGCGGGCCGGCATCACCGACCGGGTGCCGCGCGGGGCGCGGTTGCACGCGTTGCGGCACACGTTCGCGACGCGGTTGGCGGAGGACGGGGCGAGCGCGGCGGAGATCATGCGGCTGCTGGGGCACGCGTCGCTGGCGTCGTCGCAGACCTACATCGAGGTGACGGCCGGGCAGCAGCGGGAGGCGGTGCGGTCCAACCGTACCAACCGGGCGTTGGCGGCGCTGGCCCCGGCGGAGCGGGGGGCGGGGTTGTGAGGGCGGGTGCGGCGCGCGCGGTGGCGGCGGCGTGGGTGCGGGCGTACGCGGCGCGGGAGCCGGGTGTGGAGGGCGCGGTGCTCAGCGGGTCGGTGCTGGGGATGGCGGCGGGCGAGGTGGTGCCGCCGTGGTCGGACGTGGACGTGCTGGTGGTGCGGTCGGAGCCGGCGGAGAAATTGGGGAAGTTCCGCTGGGGTGGGGTGCTGCTGGAGGTCACGTTCGTGACGTGGGAGGACCTGGGGTCGCCGGAGGACGTGTTGGGCTCGTTCGTGTTCGCGGGGTGTTTCCGGGGCGACGGGGTGCTGTTGGATCCGACGGGGCGGCTGGCGTGGTTGCGGGCGCGGGTGTCGGCGGGGTTCGCCGACGCGGTGTGGGCGCGGCGGCGGTGTGCGGGGGTGCGGGCGCGGATCGAGGCCGGGTTGCGGGGCGTGGGCGACTCGGGGGCGTTGCACGAGCAGGTGACGGGGTGGTTGTTCCCGACGTCGTTGACGGCGGTGTTGCCGCTGGTGGCGGGGTTGGTGGAGCCGACGGTGCGGCGGCGGTACGTGGTGGCGCGGGAGGTGTTGGCGGCGTACGGCCTGGTGGACCGGTATGGGGCAATGCTGAACCTGTTGGACGGTGGTGGGGTGTCGGCGGGCCGCGTGGCGGGGCATCTGGCGGGGTTGGCGCGCACGTTCGACGTGGCGGCGGAGGTGGCGCGGACGCGGTTCTTCTTCAGTGCGGACATCACGCCGGCGGCGCGGGTGGTGGCGGTGGACGGCAGTGCGGCGTTGGTGGCGGCAGGGCGGCACCGGGAGGCGATGTTCTGGATCGTGGCGACGTACGCGCGGTGTCATGCGGTGCTGGCGGTGGACGCGCCGGAGCGGGGGGTGGAGTTGGCGCCGGCGTTCGAGGCGGCGGTGGCGGATCTGGGGGTGTCGTCGGCGGCGGATCGGCGGCGGCGGGCGGACGAGGTGTTGGCGTTCCTGCCGGGGTGGTGGGCGACGGTGGAGCAGATCGTGGGCCGGTGAGCGCCTCGCGGCGGGTCAGCGGGTGGCGCTGCGGTGTCGGTCGTCCTGGCCGGGGCGGGGTTGGTCGCCGCCCTCGGTGGTGGCGAGCAGGCTCAGTGCGGGGCGGAGCGGGGGTCGGCGGGGTCACCGAGCTGGTGTGCGGGGCCTGCGTGGAGCGGGACGAGTTCCCGCTCCCCCGGCGCTCTGATCCGGGAACCGGGGTGCCGGCGCCGGGTGCGGCCCGAGGGTGGTCGGGGTGGACCGGGGTCACGGCGGCCGGTCCACCCGGGGTCCGTCGTGTCGGGCCCGGCGGCGAGGGCGTTCGCCGCCGGGTCGGACGGTGTCAGAGGTGGCCGGTGGCGCGGCGGGCGGCGTCGAGGGCGTTACGGAAGAGCATGGCGACGGTGGTGGGGCCTACTCCCCCGACGCGGGGGGTGATGGCGCCGGCGACGTCGGCGCAGGTCTCGTCGACGTCGGGCAGTAGGCGGCGTCCTTCGTAGCGGACGCCGCCGCCGATGACGGTGGCGCCGGGGCGGACGTGTTCGGGCTGGATGATGCCGGGGACGCCGGCGGCGGCGATGAGGATGTCGGCGCGGCGGGTGTGGGTGGCCCAGTCGGGGACGCCGGTGTGGACGACGGTGACGGCGGCGTTGGCGGTGGGGCGTTTCTGGGTGAGCAGCAGGGCGAGGGGGCGGCCGAGGGTGGCGCCGCGGCCGAGGATGACGACGTCGCGGCCGGCGACGGGGATGTCGTGGAAGGCGAGCAGGGCTTCGATGCCGGCGGGGGTGCAGGGCAGCGGGCCGGGCAGGCCGAGGGCGAGTCGTCCCATGTTGAGCGGGTGCATGCCGTCGACGTCGAGGTCGGGGTCCATGGTCTGCAGGGCCCGGTCGTAGTCGAGGTGGCCGGGGATGGGGTGTTGGATGAGCAGGCCGTGGACGTCGGGTGCGGTGTTGAAGTCGGCGATGGCGCGGTGCAGGTCGGCCTGGGTGGCGGTGGCGGGCAGGTGGACGTGGGGTGAGTCGAAGCCGAGTTCGGCGGCCTGGCGCTGTTTGATGCGGATGTAGCCGGCGCTGGCGTCGTCGTCGCCGACGAGGATGGTGGCGAGGCTGGGGGTGATGCCGGCGGCGCGTAGGGCGGTGACGCCGGCGGCGACGTCGGTGAGGATGCGCTCGGCGACGGGGGCGCCGGGCAGGAGTCGGGCGGTGGGCATGGTGCTCCTCTGTCAGCGGAGGCCCAGGCGGTCGACCTCTGCTCGTGGAGCTCCCCGATGGTTGTTGCCATCCCCTGGCCGCCAGTCGCGTCGGGTTCAGCTTGCCACAGGTGGTCAGCCGAGGTCGACCAGGAGGGGGCGGTGGTCGGAGATGGCGGACAGGGGGGTGTGTACGGCGGTGACGGGCGGGAGCCGGTCGATGGCGTGGCGGTCGGCGAGGATGTGGTCGAGTTGCACGCGGGGTTGCCCGGCGGGGTAGGTGGGGCGGCGGCCCAGGGGGCGCCAGCCGGTGAGGAGTCGGGCGGGGCCGGCGGGGAGGTTCAGGTCGCCGAGGAGGATGCGGGGCGCGGGCAGGGTGCGTAGGGCGCGGATGGTCTGGCGGAGTTGGTGGGCGTTCCAGCCGGGGACGAAGGACAGGTGGGTGGCGGCGACGGTGAGGGGGCCGTGTGGGGTGTCGAGGACGGCGGCGAGGACGACGCGGGGTTCGTCGTGCAGGAGGGTGAGTCCGCCGCCGGGTCCGGGGACGTAGACGGGTGAGCGTACGGGGGCGGGGCGCAGGCGGGTGACCTGCCAGCTGCGGACGCGGTGGCGGGTGACGAGGCCGACGCCGTAGCAGGGTTCGCCGTGTCCGTCGTCGTCGTGGCGCAGGGGGCGGAACTGTTCGCCGGGGGTGCCGACGACGGCGGCGGCGAAGCGGTGTTCGTCGGCGCCGAGGGCGCGGGCGGCGATGGCGGTGAGGTCGAGTTTGCCGCTGCGGCTCTGGTCGCGGTCGACTTCCTGCAGGGCGAGGACGTCGGCGTCGAGGGCGGTGACGGCGGCGGTGAGCCGGTCGGGGTCGACGAGGCCGTCGGTGAGGGACCGGCCGTGCAGCAGGTTGAAGGTGGCCAGGCGCACGTTTGCACCCTACGTGGCCGTGGGAGTGTTGCCGGGTGTTGAAGGTGCTGTGGTGTTCGGTGGTGCTGTTCGTGGCGTTGGGTGCGGTGGGTGTGTGGTTGCGTCGGCGGCGGGGTCGGTGACGGTGGTGCGGGCCGGTGGGTCCGGGGTGCCGGTCGAGTTTCTGGCGGATGGGCCGAGTTGCGGCGTGACGCCGCGGCGCAAATCGATGTCCTGGGACGGCGTGGTGCCGCGATCATGGAGCGGACACGGACCCGTAACCGATGGGAGTCCGTGCCTGTGCCTGCCGACCCGACGGTCCTCCATCCGATGCCTGAGCAGCCGCGGGTGGTGCTGCTCCGGCCGCATGAACGCCGACCGGCTCGTGGAACTGGGCGTGGCGCGCCGTATCGACACCCCCGAGGCCACCGCCGAGGCTCTACGGGCGGCCCTGAACGACCTGGTCACCGACGCGCAGGTCGCCCGCCGTTCGGCACTGCTACGCGTCGGCGCGCAGGCCGAGGGCGGCACCCCGCGCGCCGCCGACCTCATCGAGAACATGCTGGCCTGAGCCTTGCCCGTCACGGCCGGGGCTCGGGCTCTTTGTGCCGTGGCTGCTGGTGAGGCTGGCCACAAGGGGTCTCGTGGGGCGGTCGGCGGTGGGAAGAATGGCGGCCCGTGGACCCCCTGTCGCTGACCACCCTGCTCGCTGCGGCCGCCATGGCCGGTTGGGTCGATGCCGTGGTGGGGGGTGGGGGGCTGTTGCTGTTGCCGGCGTTGTTGGTGGCGGCGCCGGGGATGCCGGTGGCGTCGGCGTTGGGGACGAACAAGCTGGCGGCGATCGCGGGTACGACGACGGCGGCGGTGACGTACGCGCGGCGTACGAAGATCGATTGGGCGGTGGCGGGGCCGTCGGCGGGGTTGGCGGTGTGTTGCGCCGGGTTGGGTGCGGCTCTGGCGGGGGCGGTGCCGGCGTCGGCGTACCGGCCGGTGGTGTTGGCGGTGCTGGTGTCGGTGGCGGTGTTCGTGGTGCTGCGGCCCCGGTTGGGGGTGGTGGCGCAGCCGGAGCGGCGGACGCGGTGGCGGGTGGCCACGGTGGTCGCGGTGGCGGGTGTGGGGATCGCCCTGTACGACGGGTTGATCGGGCCGGGCACGGGGACGTTCCTGGTGTTGGCGTTCACCGCGTTGGTGGGTGCGGACTTCGTGCACGGTTCGGCGATGGCGAAGATCGTGAACGCGGGCACGAACCTGGGGGCGTTGGTGGTGTTCGCGGCGACCGGGCACGTGTGGTGGCTGCTGGGTGCGGCGATGGCGGTGTGCAACATCGCCGGAGCCGCGCTCGGGGCGCGGATGGCGCTGCGGCGCGGCTCCGGCTTCGTGCGGATCGTGTTGTTGGTGGTGGTGCTGGCGCTGGTGGGCAAGCTCGGCTACGACCAGTGGGTGGCGTCGACCTGACCGCTTCCCCGGGTGCGAGGCCGGCCCCGGTGCCGGTTTCCGCGGACTGGCCGCTTCCCCGGGCGCTACGGCCGGCCTCGGCGCCGGTGGGTGGTGTCAGGCGTGCCGGACGACGTCGGTGTAGCCGAGGCGGGGCAGGCGCGGGAACCAGGCGTTCTCGGCGGGCCGGCCGATGTTGACCACGAGCAGGCTCTTCCAGGTGGAGTCGGTGAAGAATTCCCGGTCGACGCCGGCGGCGTCGAATCCGCCCATGGGGCCGGCGGCGAGGCCGGCGGCGCGGACGGCGAGCAGGAAGTAGCCGATCTGCAGGGTGGCGTTGAAGCGGGCCATCTGCTCGCGGGACTCGGGGTTGCCGGCGAGGTCGTCGCGCAGCTGCGGCCGGATCGGGAACACCTGCGGGATGAACTCGTGGAAGTCGGTGTCGGCGGCGAGCACGGCGACCATGGGCGCGGTGCTGGTCTTGGCCTGGTTGCCCTCGCTCATGTGGGCGACCAGGCGCGTGCGGGCCTCGCCCGGGCCGACGAAGAGGATGCGCAGGGGCTGGGCGTTGACGGCGGTGGGCGGGAACTTGGCGAGTTCGAAGATCGCCTGGAGCTGCTCGTCGGTGACGGGTTCGTCGGTGAAGGCGTTGGCGGTCCGGGCGTCGGTGAACAGCTGTGCCTGGGCCTCGGGGTCCAGGGTGATCAGGGGCGAAAAGACGTCGGTCATCGGGGGCATCTCCATGCAACGGACTAGTTGGCTACGACGACAGTAGCAGCTAGCTTTTTAGTAGTCCCTGGTTCTGTCGGTCCCCGCCGTATCCTGGGACCATGACGGTCGAGCGGGAGGTCGACGGCGCGCGCCGGGCGTGCCACGGGGGCATCACCCGGGCCTTCGCGTTCCTCGGCAAACGGTGGAACGGCATGCTCCTGGGCACCCTCGCCGACGGCCCGGCCGGGTTCGCCGAGCTGGGTCGCGCCCTGCCCGGGATCAGCGAGTCCGTCCTGTCCGACCGGCTGGGCGAGCTGGTCCGGGTCGGGCTGGTCAGCCGGACGGTGCGGCAGGGCCCGCCGCTGGGGGTGAGCTACGAGCTGACCGAGCGGGGCGCCGCGCTGGTGCCGGCCCTCGACGCGCTGGCCCGCTGGGCGGACGAGAACCTCCCCGCCGCGCCGTCCACGGGCTGCTGACCCGCGCCACCGCGCCCACGGGACCGGCCACGGGGCCGCCCGAGCGGATGTGTGATCATCAGCGGATGCCGGTACGCGCCGAACACGACCGGGCCGTCCTCGCCGGGCTGCTGGGACGCGACCCGGTGCTGCACGCCTACCAGCTGGGCGACCTGGACGACTTCTTCTGGCCGTACACCTCCTGGTTCCGCCGGGGCGAGGAGGTGGCGTTGCTGTACCACGGGGCCGACCCGCCCACCCTGTTGGCGTTCGCGGCGCCGCCGCGGGTCGCGGAGCTGGCGGCGCTGCTGCGGGAGCTGGCGCCGGTGCTGCCGGCCCGGCTGTGGGCGCACCTGTCCCCCGGCCTGGAGCCGGCGCTGGCCGGGGCGTACCGGATGGAGCCGGCCGGCCCGCACCACAAGATGGCGCTGACCGACCCGGCCCGGCTGGCCGCGACCCCGCCCGCCGGGGTGGTGCTGGACGCCGCGGACCTGCCGGCGCTGCACCGGCTGTACGCGGACGCCTACCCGGGCAACTGGTTCGACCCGCGGATGCTGGACACCGGCCAGTACGTGGGCATCCGCGAGGGCGGCGAGGTGGTGGCCGTCGCCGGGGTGCACGTGTTCTCGCCGGCGTACCGGGTGGCGGCGCTGGGCAACGTGACCACCCATCCCCGGGCCCGGGGGCGCGGGCTGGCCGCGGCGGCGGTGGCCGCGCTGTGCGGGCGGCTGCTGACCACCGTCACGCACGTCACGCTCAACGTGAAGGCGGACAACGGGCCGGCCGTGCGGCTCTACGAGCGCCTGGGCTTCACCCGCGTCGCCGACTACGGCGAGTACGCGTTGACCGCACGCGGGCGGTGACGGCCGGTCGTCCGGCGATCCCCGGCCGCGCGGCCCGGCGCCCGCGCCGGCCGGCGCGGCGGTGCGACCGTCCGGCGCCGCGGCCCGAACGACCGGCCGAGGGCCGACGTGAGAAGCCTTTCACCTGCATGTTCGGTCGTCCAGGGGGGTCGGGAACCCGACGCTGGACGCTGCTGGTGTCGGACCGGCGGGGACCCGTGACGGCCCTAGCGTCTCCCGGCAGAGGTCGCGCGTGCGACGCGCGGCGGAGCTGAAGGAGCGACGCATGGCAACAGCAGCAGTGCCCTGGCGGCGAACACGGACGGTGAGCCTGCTCGCCGGCGTCACGGCGGTGGTGACCGCGCTGGCGACACCCGCCGCGGCGGCGCCCGGGGTGAACCCGGCCCTCGTGGACCGCGACGCCGACCCCGGCACGTCGATCGGCGTCAGCAAGGTGGTGTCCACCCCGCCGATCCCGCCGAAGCCCGACGTGGTGCTGCTGGTCGACACGACCGGCAGCATGGGCGGGGCGATCGCCAACGTACGGACCAACCTGCAGCAGGTCATCACCGACGTGCGCGCGGCGCAGCCGTCGGCGCAGTTCGCGGTGGCCTCCTACCGGGACACCGGGGACGGCGCGGAGCTGTTCCGGGTGCGGCAGGACCTGACCGACGACGCGACGGCCCTGCAGAACGCGGTGAACGCGCTGGCCGCCGGCGGCGGCGGGGACACCCCGGAGGCGTGGGTGAACGCGCTGGTCGAGGTGTCCGAGGGGGCGATCGGCTACCGGTCGGGCAGCAGCCGGATCGTGGTGCTGGTGGGTGACGCGCCGAGCCACGACCCGAGCAACGGGCGCACCCTGGCGCAGGCGACGGCGGCGTTGCAGGCCGACGAGGCGCGGCTGCTGGCGGTGAACGTCAGCGGCGGCGGTGGCGGCCTGGACGCGACCGGGCAGGCCACGGCGGTGGTGTCGGCCACCGGCGGGCAGCTGGTGGGCAGCTCCCCCGACACGGTGACCGCCGCGATCCTGGCGGGCCTGCGGGACCTGGACGTCACGGTCACCCCGACGGTGACGTCGTGCGACGCGGGCCTGTCGGTGGGCTTCGACGCGGCGTCGCGGACGCAGCAGTCGGGCACCGACGTGCCGTTCGCCGAGACGATCACGGTGGCGGCGGACGCCGCGCAGGGCGCCGAGCTGACCTGCACGGTGGACTTCCTGCTCAACGGCCTGTCCGGCGGGCCGGCGTTCACGCAGCAGATCCGCGTGCGGGTCAACGACGTCACCCCGCCGACCGTGGTCGTCGACGACCGGACGGTGGAGGCGACCAGCCCGGCCGGCGCGGTGATCGACTACCCGGCGACGGCGACCGACAACGTCGACGGTCCGCTGACCCCGACCTGCGTGCCGCCGCCCGGCTCGACGTTCCCGCTGGGCGCGACGACGGTGACGTGCACGGCCACCGACGCGGCCGGCAACACCGGCAGCGACACCGCCGTGATGCGGGTGGTGGACACCACCCCGCCGGCGACGGCGTGCGTGCCGACGAACAACCCGAGCGGCGGCACCATCCCCGGCTCGTACAACCCGGACGGGTTCTACGAGCTGACGTCGACGGACGTGGTGGACACGGCCGTGCAGGTGTTCATCGGTGACGCGGCGGACCCGAGCGTGCGGTTCGGGCCGTTCCCGGCCGGTACGAAGATCAAGCTGGTGCAGGCGCCGGGTGCGCAGTCGCGGGTGAAGGACGGCACCGGCGACATCGACTACAAGGTGACGTTGCGCGGCGACGCGCTGATCGTCGGCGTGGACGACGCGGGCAACGCCTCGTCGCCGGCGGTGTGCCTGGTGGCTCCCCCGCCGAAGTGACGACCGCCGCGCGCGGGGTCGTGCCCCGCGGGTGACGTCCCGGCCGCCGGGCCCCGTCGGGGTCCGGCGGCCGTTCGCGTACGCGTCTGAGCCGCGCCGGGTCGCAGGCGCGTACGCCGTTCAGGCACGGTGGGTCGCCACGCCTGAACGGGTTCAGCCGCGGCGGCTGGGCGAGTCGAAGCGGCCGGCGCGCATCTCGCGCAGTGCCCGGCGGCGGGTGTCCCCGCGCAGCGTGTCGACGTACAGGCGGCCGGCCAGGTGGTCGGTCTCGTGCTGCAGGGCCCGGGCGAGGAATCCACTACCGGAGATCGTCAGCGGCTCGCCGTGCTGGTCGAAGCCGTGGGCGGTGGCGTGCATCGCCCGGGGGGTCGGGAAGTAGAGCCCGGGGACGGACAGGCAGCCCTCGTCGTCGTCCTGCAACTCCTCTGACAGCTCCAGCGTCGGGTTGACCAGGTGGCCGCGGTGGCCGTCGGCGTCGTAGACGAAGACCTGCGCGTTGACGCCGATCTGGGGTGCGGCGACGCCGGCGCGGCCAGGAGCGCCGAGCAGGGTGTCCATCAGGTCGGTGACCAGGGCGCGTAGTTCGGCGTCGAAGCTGGTCACCGGCTCGCTCGGGGTGCGCAGCACGGGGTCGCCGATGATCCTGATGGGCCGCATCGTCATGTCGGCAAGGTTATCTGTCGTCGCCGGCGGTGTCGGCGCCCGGGCGGGCGGCCACGAGCACCTCGACGCCGTCGAGGATGCGGGCCAGGCCGAACTCGAACGCGCGGGCGGGGTCGCCGGCGGCCTGGTACTCCTGACCGGCGGCGCTGCCGACCCGCGCCGCGAGGGGGTAGCGGCGCGGGTCGAGGGCCTTCTCCAGGTAGGGGGCGTGGGCCTGCCACCACTGTTCCTCGGTCATGCCGGTGTGCGCGGCGGCCTGGGCGGCCTCCACGGCGCTGCGCACGGCCCCGTGGACGTACCCGGAGACGAGGGTGACGACGGCGTCCATCTCCAGGTCGGTCAGGCCGATGCCGTCGACGGCGCGCAGCTCGTACTCGTAGCGGGCGATGACGTTGGGGCCGAGCGGGGGGCGGGTGGTGGCGACCTGCAGCAGCCAGGGGTGACGCAGGTAGAGCGCCCAGGTCTCGCGGGCGATGTGTGCGAGGCGGCCGCGCCAGCCGCCGGGCACGTCGTCGGGGCGGGCGGTCTCGCCGTAGACGGTGTCGAGCATGACGTCGAGCAGTTCGCCCTTGCCGGGGACGTACGTGTAGAGGCTCATGGTGCCGACGCCGAGGCGTTCGGCGACCCGGCGCATGGACAGGGCGGCCAGCCCGTCGGCGTCGGCGACCTCGATGGCGGCGCGGACGATCCGGTCCACGGACAGGTCGGGCCGGCCCTTGCGGCTGGCGCGTTCGCGGGTGCGCCAGAGCAGGGCGAGGCTGCGCGCGGGGTCGCCGGTGCCGCTGTACTCGGTCGTCATGCCCCGGAACTCTACCGTGCGCCGTACCGTATGATGTACGGTACGCCGTACGGAACGAGCGGACGGGGGCACGGATGCACCGGGACGGACCGGCCATCGAGGCCGAGGGACTACGCAAGCGCTACGGCGACACCGAGGCCCTCGCCGGCCTCGACCTGACGGTGCCCGCCGGCACGGTCTGCGGCCTGCTCGGGCGCAACGGCGCGGGCAAGACCACCGCGGTGCGGGTGCTGACCACCCTGCTGCGGCCCGACGCCGGCACCGCCCGGGTGGCCGGCGCCGACGTGCGCCGACACCCCGACCGGGTGCGCGCCCGCATCGGGCTGGTCGGTCAGCACGCCGCCGTCGACGAGGTGCTCAGCGGCCGGCAGAACCTGGTGCTCTTCGGCCGGCTGCACCACCTCGGTGGCGCGCGGGCCCGCGTCCGGGCCGCCGAACTGCTCGCCCGCTTCGACCTGACCGACGCCGCCGACCGGCCCGCCGGCACGTACTCCGGCGGGATGCGCCGCCGCCTCGACCTCGCGGCCAGCCTGGTCCTCGACCCGCCGGTGCTGTTCCTCGACGAGCCCACCACCGGCCTCGACCCGCGCGCCCGGGCGCAGGTGTGGGACGCCGTGCGGGGCCTCGTCGCCGACGGCACCACCGTGCTGCTGACCACCCAGTACCTGGAGGAGGCCGACCAGCTCGCCGACAGCGTCCGGGTCGTCGACGCCGGCCGGGTGATCGCCGACGGCACCCCCGACGAGCTGAAGGCCGCGCTCGGCGGCGACCGGGTCGACGTGGTGCTGTCCCGCGCCGACGAACTGGACCGGGCGGCACGGGCCGTCGGTGCCGCCGTCGCGGCGAGGCCGCACGTCGACCCGGCGGCCCTGCGGGTCAGCGTGCCCGTCTCCGGGCGAGTCGCCGCGCTGGCCGCCGTGCTGCGGGCGCTCGACGACGCCGGCATGACCGCCGTCGACATCGCGGTGCGCCGCCCCACCCTCGACGAGGTGTTCCTGAAGCTCACCGACGAGGACTCCCCCGCCGAAAAGAAGGTGACCGCGTGACCGTGACCGTCCACCCGCTGCCGCACCGCCTGCGCTGGGCCGTCGCCGACGGCGTCACCCTCACCGGCCGCGCGCTGGCGCACTGGGTCCGGCAACCCGCGCAGGCGATCGTCGGGCTGTTGTTCCCGGTGCTGCTGGTACTGATGTTCGGCTACCTCTTCGGCGGCGCGATGAGCGTGCCCGGCGGCGGCGACTACCGGGAGTTCCTGCTGCCCGGCATGTTCGCCATGACGATGGCCTTCGGCATCGAGTCGACGTACGCGGCCGTGGCCACCGACACCGCCCGCGGCGTCACCGACCGGTTCCGGTCCCTGCCGATGGCGCCCTCGGCGGTGGTCACCGGCCGGGCCGCCGCCGACCTGCTGCACTCCGCCGCCGGCCTGGCCGTCATGCTGGCCTGCGGCCTCGCCGTCGGCTGGCAGTGGCACGCCGGCGCCACCGCGGCCCTGGCCGCCGTCGGGCTGCTCCTGCTGCTGCGCTTCGCCCTGATCTGGGTCGGCATCCACCTGGCGCTGGTGCTGCGCCGACCCGAGTCGGTCGTGGTGCTGCAGATCCTGGTCTGGCCCGTCGGGTTCACCTCCAACGCGTTCGTCGCCCCCGACACCATGCCCGGCCCGCTGGCGGCGGTCGCGCAGTGGAACCCGCTGTCCGCGACCGTCGCGGCCTGCCGGGAGCTGTTCGGCAACCCCGGCTGGGGCGGCGAGTCCTTCGCCGCGCAGCACGCCGTCGCCCTCGCCGTCGCCTGGCCGCTGCTGCTGATCGCCGTGTTCCTGCCCCTCGCGGTGCGCCGCTACCGCAGGCTCAGCCGGTGACCGGACGGACCACCCCGATCCACGCCGACCGGGCGCGCGAGGCCCTGCACGCCGCCACGGCGGTGCCCCCTCGCCCCCGCCGAACGCGGTCAGGTCCGCGACGACCTGCGCCGCGCCGAGAACCTGACCGTCGACCCGCACCCGGAAGGACGCCCGTGACGATCGGCTCCCACGCCGTCACGTTCACCCCCGCCGACCCGCCCCGCGCCGGGACGCTGCTCGTCTGGTCGCCCGACGGCGGCCCACCGCCCGACGGGATCGGCGAACCCGCCCAGGTGACCCTGGCGGCGCCCCCGCACGGCCACCCCACCCCGGTGTCCGCCCGGCGGACGTCGCTGGCGGCCGGCGTACCGCTGCTGCTCGCCGCGCCGGCCACCGACCCGGCGGCCGCGTTCTGGGCCGCCGCCACCCGGGAGGCCCTGCACCTGGCCGCCCACGGCCTGCTGCTGCCCGCGGTGACCCCCGCCGGGCACGACACCTGGCGCGTCGGGCCGCTCACCGCCGACGACGAGGCCCGGCAGGCGCGGCTCGCCGCCGCGATGCCCGCCACCGCGCGCGCGGTGGCGGTGCCCGGACGCACCCCCGCCTGGCTGCCCGACCCGGCACGGCTGCTCCGTGACTTCCTCGACGCCGTCGCCGACACCCTGCCCCGCGCCGACGGCGCCACCGGGGCGTGGGCCGCGCCGACACCCACACCCGTCGGGCGGCTGCGCCACTGGGCCGCCCGGGTCGCCGCCCACGCCGATGCGGCGGTACGGCTGTCGCTGCGCCTGGAACACGACGACACCGCCGACGAGCCGTGGCGGCTCGTGGCGCAGGTGCACCGCGCCGCCGCGCCGGGGCTGCTCACCGACGCCGCCGCGCTGTGGCACGCCACGGTCCCCGGGTTCCCGCCCGGCGCCCGCGACGCCGCGCTGCTGGCCCTGCGACACGCCGCGCGGGTGTGGCCGCCCCTGGCCGGGCTGCTGGACACGGCCGTGCCCGACGCGCTGGCGCTGACCGACGCCGACGTCGTCGACCTGGCCGGCGGCGCGGCCGCCCGCCTCGCCGGCGACGGGATCGACGTGCACTGGCCGGCGGGGCTCGACCGCGACCTCACCGCCTCGGCCGTGCTGCGCGCCCCGGCCCGCCGCGCCGCCGGGCCCGGGCTGCTCGCCGAGCCCGGCGACCTGGCGCTGCACTGGCGGCTGAGCCTGCACGGCGCGCCGCTCACCCCGGCCGAGCTGGCCCGGCTCGCCGACGCGCACCGGCCGGTGGTGCGGCTGCGCGAGCGGTGGGTGCTGGTGCCCCCGGAGCTGGCCCGCCGCGCCCGCGAACCGCACGCCGCGACGCTGGCCGCGATGCCCGCGCTACGGGCCGCGCTGACCGGCGCCACACACGTCGACGGCGAACGCGTCGACGTGACCACCGAGGGCTGGCTGGCCGCCGCCGCGCGGCGGCTCGCCGACGGCGCGACCGCGCCCCCGGTGCCCGCACCGCCCGGGCTGGCCGCGACCCTGCGCGACTACCAGCGGCACGGGCTGCGCTGGCTGGCCCGGCTGACCGCGCTCGGCCTCGGCGGCTGCCTCGCCGACGACATGGGGCTGGGCAAGACCGTCACCCTCATCGCCCTGCACCTGCACCGGCAGGCCGACCCCGCCACCGCCGGCCCGACCCTGGTGCTGTGTCCCGCGTCGCTGCTCGGCAACTGGGAACGGGAGATCCGGCGCTTCGCCCCCGACACCCCCGTACGCCGCTTCCACGGCCCCGACCGCCACCTCGACGACCTCGACGGCGGGTTCGTCCTCACCACCTGGGCCACCCTGCGCCGCGACGCGACCCGGCTGGCCGCCCGGCGGTGGCCGCTGCTCGTCGCCGACGAGGCCCAGCACGTGAAGAACCCCCACTCGGAGACCGCGACGGCGCTGCGCGCGATCCCCGCCGCCGCCCGGGTCGCCCTGACCGGCACCCCCGTGGAGAACGACCTCACCGACCTGTGGGCGATCCTGGACTGGACCACCCCCGGACTGCTCGGCACCCTCACCGAGTTCCGCGCCCGCTGGGTCAAGCCGGTGCAGACCGACCGCGACCCCGACGCCGGGCGGGACCTGGCCCGGCTGGTCGGGCCGTTCCTGCTGCGCCGCCGCAAGAGCGACCCCGGCATCGCCCCGGAGCTGCCCGGCAAGACCGAAACCGACCAGCCCGTCGCGCTCACCGCCGAACAGGCCGCCCTCTACCAGGCGTGCGTCGCCGAACTGCTCGACCTGATCGCCGGCACCGACGGCTTCGCCCGGCACGGGCTGGTGGTCAAGCTGCTCACCGCGCTCAAGCAGATCTGCAACCACCCCGCCCAGTACCTGCGCCAGGCCGCGCCGCCGCTGGCCGGCCGCTCCGGCAAGCTCGACCTGCTCGACGAGCTGCTCGACACGATCCTGCCCGCCGGCGGCGCGGTGCTCGTGTTCACCCAGTACGTGGCGATGGCCCGGCTGCTGCACCGGCACCTGACCGACCGGGGCGTCGGCGCGCTGCTGCTGCACGGCGGGTTGCCCGTCGCCACCCGCGACGACCTGGTCCGCCGCTTCGACGCCGGCGAGGCCCCGGTGTTCCTGCTGTCGCTGCGCGCCGCCGGCACCGGCCTGAACCTCACCCGCGCCGACCACGTCGTGCACTACGACCGCTGGTGGAACCCGGCCGTGGAGGACCAGGCCACCGACCGGGCGTACCGGATCGGGCAGACCCGGCCCGTGCAGGTGCACCGGCTCATCGCCGAGGGCACCGTCGAGGACCGCATCGCCGCGCTGCTCGCCGGGAAGCGGGAACTCGCCGAGGCCGTCCTCGACGCCGGACCGGCGGCCCTGGCCGCGCTCAGCGACACCGAACTGGCCGAACTCGTGGCCCTCGGCGGCGACCGATGAGCCCGCGCGGCTTCACCGCGTTCCCGCCCGGCCGGGCCCGCCGCCCCCGCACGTGGTGGGGTGCGGCGTGGAACCGGGCGTGGGAGGCCGACGCCCTCGACGCCGGGCCGCTGCGCGCCGGGCGCCGGCTGGCCGCCGCCGGGCACGTCGGCCCGATCACCGTCAGCCCCGGCCGGCTCGCCGCCGCCGTGCACGACGGCGACACCGAGCAGGCGTACGCCACCCGGGTACGCGTCGCGCCGCTGACCGAGGACGACTGGGACCTGCTGGCCGGCGAGGTGGCCGCCCGGGCCGGGCACCAGGCGGCGCTGCTGGCGGGACAGCTGCCCCGCGACCTGGCGGACCTCGCCGGGGTGCGGCTGCTGCCCGCGCTGGGCGAGATCACCCCGGAGTGCGACTGCCCGGAGTGGGACCACCCGTGCCGGCACGCCGCCGCGCTGTGCCACCAGGTGTCCTGGCTGCTGGACGCCGACCCCGCCCTGCTACTGCTGATCCGGGGCCGCGACGCCCGGCAGCTGCTCGCCGCCGCGCCGGCCCCGGGCGGCAGCGTGCCGCGGCCGGAGTCGACGCCGCCGTCCGGGTCACCCGGTCAGGCCCGTGTCGCGCCGGAGCCACCCGACGCGGCGGGGACGGCGGCCGTCGAGGCGTACGCCCGCCCGACGCCGCCCCTGCCGCCGCCACCGGGACCGGCGGGAGCACCGACGCTGCCGTTGCTGCCACCCGGCCCGGACGTCGACGTCGACGCGCTGCGCCACCTCGTGGCGGTGGCCGCCGAGCGGGCGGCGGCACTGCTGCGGCAGCACTGACCGCCCGGTCGGCGCCGCCGGCGGGCCTCGCGGACGATGCCGGCGGGCGGCGTGCCCCGCCGGCGGGGCGTCGCGGGCGTGCGGCGAGCGGGCGGACCGGGGGTGCCCGTCGTGCGGCGCGCCGGGGCGGCTGTCAGGCCGGCGGCGGCAGGCCCGCGTCGGCGATGCGCTGGCGCATGGGCCGCCGGCGCATCGCGGCGAGGACCTCGTGCAGCAGGTCGGCCAGCGGCACGGGCAGCTCGGCGTCCAACTCCCGCATCGCGGCGGTCGTCGCCGCCCACTCCGCCTCGATCACCGGCAGCAGCTCGCGGGCCCGGTCGGTCAGGTGCACGATGCGCTGCCGGGCGTCCGCGCCCGGGGTCAGCTCCACCAGGCCGGCGCGGGCCATCTGGGCCACGGTCTGGCTGGCCGCCGAGTGGGTGACCCCCACCCGGCGGGCCAGGTCGCGGATGGGCAGCGGCCCGTCGGCCACCAGCACCCGCAGCGGCGGCGAGAACCGGGGCCGGTAGTCGGCCAGGCCCCGCTCGACGTACACCGCCGCCACGTCTGCGTCGAGCACCTCGAGGACGTGCCGCAGCAGCGTCCCCACGGCCTCCCGGTCCGGTCCGTCAGTCACCCCGCTAATGTAACAGCGCTGTTGTATCTGGACGAGGGAGGACAGACGATGAGCCAGCGGTACCCCCTGACGGAGCCGTACGCGCACGGGATGCTCGACGTCGGCGACGACCAGCTCGTGTACTGGGAGACCTGCGGCAACCCCGACGGCAAGCCCGCGGTGGTGCTGCACGGCGGGCCGGGCTCCGGCTGCGGGCCCAGCTGGCGGACCTTCTTCGACCCGGCCCGCTACCGGGTGACCCTGTTCGACCAGCGCGGCTGCGGACGCAGCCTCCCGCACGCCGCCGACCCCACCGTGGACCTGTCCACCAACACCACCGACCACCTGATCGCCGACGTCGAACGGCTGCGCGAGCACCTCGGGGTGGACCGCTGGCTGGTGCTGGGCGCGTCCTGGGGTTCCTGCCTCGGTCTGGCGTACGCCCAGCGGCACCCGGAGCGGGTCAGCGAGCTGGTGCTGTTCAGCGTCACCGCCGGCACCCGCCGGGAGATCGACTGGATCACCCGGGACATGGGGCGGGTGTTCCCCGCCGAGTGGGCCCGGTTCCGTGACGGCGTGCCGCCGGCCGACCGCGACGGCGACCTGGCCGACGCGTACGCCCGGCTGCTGGCCGACCCGGACCCGGCGGTGCGGGACCGGGCCGCCCGGGACTGGTGCGCCTGGGAGGACAGCCACGTCGCCACCGCCCCGGGTCACCGGCCCGACCCCCGCTACGCCGACCCGGTGTTCCGGATGGCGATGGTCCGGCTGGTCACCCACTACTGGCGGCACGCCTGCTTCCTGCCGGAGGAGCAGGTGCTGCGCGAGGCGGGGCGGCTGGCCGGCATTCCCGGCGTGCTCCTGCACGGCCGACTCGACATCAGCAGCCCGCCGGACATCCCGTGGCTGCTGGCCCAGTCCTGGCCGGACGCGCGCCTGGAGCTGCTGGAGCGCGCCGGGCACGGCAGCGGGAACGGCATGGCGGAGCGGGTCGTGGCGGCGCTGGACGGCTTCGCCGACCACCGCTGACACCCCGCCCCGCCGGTCAGGTCAGGAGACCTCCGGGCCGGCGCGGGGCCAGTCGGCGGGCGGCGGTCAGCGGCCGGCGAGCGCGGCGCGGACGGGACGGGTCTTGGCTGCGGCCTCGGCGACCTCGGCGTCGGGGTCGCTGCCCCAGGTGATGCCCCCGCCCGCCCAGACGTGCACGCGGTCGGCGTCGACGGCGGCGGTGCGGATGGTCAACCCCAGGTCGATCCGTCCGGGGGCGACCCAGCCGAGGGCGCCCATGCTCGCGCCGCGCCCGACCGGTTCGAGGGCGGCGACGCGGTCCAGCGCGGCGAGCTTCGGGGCGCCGGTGACCGAGCCGCCCGGGCAGACCGCGCGCAGCAGGTCGGCCAGGCCGAGCCCGTCGGCGACCGCCGCCGACACCGTCGACTCGGCCTGCCACAGGTCGCACCAGCGGCGTACGGCGAACAGCTCGTCGACCCGCACGCTGCCGGTGCGGGCGACCCGCGCCAGGTCGTTGCGCTCCAGGTCGACGATCATCACGTGCTCGGCGCGTTCCTTGGCCGAGGCGAGCAGCTCGGCGCGGCCGACGGCGGTGGCGGGCCGGGTGCCCTTGATCGGTCGGGTGACCAGCCGCCCGTCGGTCAGCTCGACCAGGGTTTCCGGGCTCGCGCAGCCGATCGCCCAGCCCGCCCCGGTGAGGGTGCCGCCGTAGCGGGCGCCCGGCAGCGCGGCGAGCCGGCCCAGGGCGGGCAGCGGGTCGCCGGCGTACCGGGCGGCGGCGTGCCCGACGAGGTTGACCTGGTAGACGTCGCCCCGGCCGATGGCGGCGCGCACGGCGGTCACCGCCTCGGCGTGCTGCCGCGGGGTCCAGCTCTCCGCCCAGTCGCCCAGCCACCAGCCGGCGGCGGGCGCCGCGGCGGCCGGCGGGGCGGGCGGGCCGTGGCCGTAGACGACCACGGCGACCTCCGGCAGCGCGGGGGCTGGGTTGGCGGCGCCGGAGGGCGCGCCAACAAGGCCGGCGCCGGCGGCGGCGGAGACGTAGAGGGCGGCCCCGCAGGCGCCGGCGGGGTCGTGGCCGGCGGCGGGGCGGGCCAGGTCGTGCAGCGGCAGGCCGTGCGCGGCCAGGAACTCCTGCGCCAGCGCGGCCGGGTCGCCGCCGTCGGCGGGCCGCCACTGCCAGCGGGCCCGCTCGACGAGCGTACGGCGGCAGGCGACCGGCGCCGCCGGCACATCGACCCCTGCCCGTGAAAGCGTTTCCACGCCGTCCGGCCCATCCTCCCTCATCCGTTCAGTGGATTTCCCGGAAATGACGCGCATACCTGCTCGATGCCGTCCACTTTCGCTTGGTACTGTGCGTCACTGGTCATGTGAACCATGACACAGTGCCCCCACAGTCCGGAGATCCCGATGTGCCAGCACCAACCCACCTGCCCCTCCGCCGAAGCGACCGACCGGGAAGCCGCCCGCGTCCTCGCCTGCTTCCCTGAGCAGGGCTGGAGCCTGCTCTGCAACGGTGTCATCGTTTTCGAGGACACCGGCGAACTGCTCCCCGACGGCAGGACCATCGCCCCGCACCGCGGCCCGGCCCGACACGCCCTCGCCGCCTGACCTGTCACTCTCCGTCACGCAGTCTTGTGGCGTCGACCCAGGCTAGTCCCCCGGTCGGGACCGCCGCGGCCCAGGTCGACGCATCCGCCGGGGCGGCACCTCGACCGCCCCGGCGCGCCGCGACCTCAGCTCTCGAACGCTTCCGGTGACGGGCAGGAACACACCAGGTTCCGGTCGCCGTACGCGCCGTCGATGCGCCGCACCGGCGGCCAGTACTTCCCGGCCCGGTCCACCCCGGCCGGGTACGCCCCCACCGACCGCGGGTACGCGTGCGGCCACTCGTCCCCGGCCACCATCGCCGCCGTGTGCGGCGCGTTCGCCAGGGGGTTGTCGCCCGCCGGCCACTCCCCGGCACCCACCTTGTCGATCTCCGCCCGGATGGCGATCATCGCGTCGCAGAACCGGTCCAGCTCGGCCAGGTCCTCGCTCTCGGTCGGCTCCACCATCAGCGTCCCCGCCACCGGGAACGACATCGTCGGCGCGTGGAACCCGTAGTCGATCAGCCGCTTCGCCACGTCGTCGACGCTCACCCCGGTCGCCTTCGTCAGCGGCCGCAGGTCGAGGATGCACTCGTGCGCCACCAGGCCCTTGTTGCCGGCGTACAGCACCGGGAAGTGCCCGCGCAGCCGCGCCGCCACGTAGTTCGCCGCCAGCACCGCCACCCCGGTCGCCCGGGCCAGCCCCGCCGCGCCCATCATCCGCAGGTACGCCCACGGGATCGGCAGGATCCCCGCCGACCCGTACCGCGCCGCCGAGATCGCGGGCCGGCCGTCGACGTGCGCGCCCAGCGGGTCGCCCGGCAGGAACGGCGCCAGGTGCGCCCGCACCGCCACCGGCCCCACCCCGGGACCACCGCCGCCGTGCGGGATGCAGAACGTCTTGTGCAGGTTCAGGTGCGACACGTCCGCCCCGAACCGGCCCGGCTTGGCGAACCCGACCAACGCGTTGAGGTTCGCCCCGTCGACGTACACCTGACCGCCGGCGTCGTGGACCTTCGCGCACAGCGACGCGATGCCCGTCTCGTACACCCCGTGCGTCGACGGGTACGTGACCATGATCGCGGCGAGGGCGTCGCGGTGCTTGTCGATCTTCGCGTCGAGGTCGACCAGGTCGACGTTGCCGCCGTCGTCGCAGCCCACCACGACGACCCGCATCCCGGCCATCACCGCGCTGGCCGCGTTCGTGCCGTGCGCCGACGACGGAATCAGGCACACGTCCCGGTGGCCCTCCCCCCGGCTGCGGTGCCAGGCCCGGATGGCCAGCAGACCCGCCAGCTCACCCTGCGAGCCGGCGTTGGGCTGCACGCTGACCGCGTCGTAGCCGGTCACCTCCGCCAGCCACGCCTCCAGCTGGGCGATCATCTCCCGGTAGCCGGCCGTCTGCGCCTGCGGCGCGAACGGGTGCACGTGCGCGAACTCCGGCCAGCTCACCGGCTCCATCTCGGTGGTGGCGTTGAGCTTCATCGTGCACGACCCGAGCGGGATCATCCCCCGGTCCAGGGCGTAGTCGAAGTCCGACAGGCGCCGCAGGTAACGCAGCATCGCCGTCTCGGAGTGGTGGCTGCGGAACACCGGGTGGGTCAGGAAGTCCGACGTGCGGGCCAGCGCCTCGGGCAGCCGCGAGTCGGTCTCCCCGTGGGCACGCGGCACCCCGAACGCGTCGCACACCGCGTCCAGGTGCGCGTGGGTGGTGGTCTCGTCGCAGGAGATCCCCACCCGGTCCGCGTCGACCAGCCGCAGGTTGACCCCCCGCTCGGCGGCCGCCGCGACGACCTGGGCGGCCCGGCCGGGCACGACCGCGGTGACCGTGTCGAAGAACGCGACGTCGGTGACCTCGACGCCGCCGGTGCGCAGCGCGCCCGCCAACCGCGCCGCCCAGGAGTGCGTACGCGCCGCGATCGCGCGCAGCCCCTCCGGGCCGTGGTACACGGCATACATGCCGGCCATCACGGCGAGGAGCACCTGCGCGGTGCAGATGTTGCTGGTCGCCTTCTCCCGCCGGATGTGCTGCTCGCGGGTCTGCAACGCCAGCCGGTACGCCGGGTTGCCGTCCGCGTCGCGGGACACCCCGACCAGCCGGCCGGGCAGCATCCGCTCGAGGCCCGCCCGCACGGCCAGGTAGCCGGCGTGCGGCCCACCGAAGCCCATCGGCACGCCGAACCGCTGGGTGGTGCCGGCGGCGATGTCGGCGCCGATCTCCCCCGGCGGGCGCAGCAGCGTCAGGGCCAGCAGGTCCGCCGCCACGGTGACCAGCGCGCCGGCCGCGTGCGCCGCCTCGACCAGGCCCGCCTGGTCGCGCACCGCCCCGGACGCCCCCGGGTACTGCAGGTGCAGACCGAAGAAGTCCGCCGGCAGCTCCTCGCGCTCGACGTCGAGCACCCGCACGTCGATGCCGAGCGGCTCGGCCCGGCTGGTGATCACCGCGATGGTCTGCGGCAGGGTGTCGGCGTCGACGACGTACACCGGACTCCTGCTCTTCGACGCGCGGCGGGCGAGAGTCATCGCCTCCGCCGCCGCGGTGCCCTCGTCGAGCATCGACGCGTTCGCGGTGGCCAGCCCCGTCAGGTCCGTGACCATCGTCTGGAAGTTCAGCAGCGCCTCCAGCCGGCCCTGGCTGATCTCCGGCTGGTACGGCGTGTACGCCGTGTACCAGGCCGGGTTCTCCAGCACGTTGCGGCGGATCACCGCCGGGGTGTGCGTACCGTGGTAGCCCAGGCCGATCATGGACACGGCCACGGTGTTGCGGGCGGCGAGGGCCCGCAGCTCGGCGAGCGCGTCGTGCTCGGTGGCCGGCTCCGGCAGGTCCAGGGTGCCGTGCCAGCGGATCACCTCGGGGATCGCCGCGTCCATCAGCTCTTCGATCGAGCCGTAGCCGACGGCCTCCAGCATCCGGCGCTCGTCGGCCGGATCCGGGCCGATGTGGCGGGCGGCGAACTGCTCTGCGGTCATGGGTGGCGCTCCCCTGAGGCGAGGTCGACAGGTCGGCCTCCCCCTCTGTCACGCCCGCACAGCGCTCCACAGTGCCTGCCCACGAGGTCCTTTTGCCTGAGAGGTTCCGGGGAGGATTTGCCCCTTCGGCGCCGCCCGAGGTGCTGTCTGGGCGGTCTCTCCCACGTGGGTGGTACCGGCATGGTCAACGCTACCAGCGCCCCGTCGGCCGATGGATGTCGTACCCCCACGGCATGATCACGGTGAGCTGTGGAGGTGTGACTTGGTGCCCGAGCCCGCGACCCACCCGGAGGACCTCGGCCGGTTCTTCGTCGCCCGCGCCAACGCCGGCGACGTCGACGGCCTGGTCGCCCTCTACGAGCCCGACGCGGTCCTGGACACCCCCGCCGGCCCGGCCACCGGCACGCAGGCCATCCGCGCCGCGTTCACCCGGCTGCTCGCCGACCGGCCCACCTTCGTCCCCGGCGAGGCGCGACCCACCCTGCGCGCCGGCGACCTGGCGTTGACCTCCACCCGGCTCGACGACGGCAGCGTCACCGTCGAGGTGGCCCGCCGCCAGCCCGACGGCATCTGGCGGTGGGTCATCGACCAGCCCCGCGCCGCCGGCTGACCAGGCAACCGCGGTCGTCAGCGGTCGAGGACCGGGTCACCCACAGGAAGTGCTGCCGCACGAGACCCGACGGCAGCACCAGGTCGACGTGCGCGCCGGGCGTCCAGGTCGGCCGCGCCGGCCGCCGTGAGGTCCGGTACGACGGTGCCGTCGGCGATCGGCTGGACGGCACCCACCGTCACCGCGGTCTGCGCGGGCTGCCCTGTCGGGTTCTCCCTGCGCCCCCAGCGTGTCCTGCCGCCGGGCTTGAAGACGGACAGGATCGTCGCGGTCCAGAGCAGGGCGAGGAACAGCGCCATGGCGCCGACCAGCAGGATCCCGGTCCGGCCGGGCTCGGCGGCGGAGTCCTTGGTGCGCGCCGCCAGTTCGTCGATCCACGGGCCCTCGAACGTGGCGAGGACCGGAAGGCTGAGCGCGATGATCAACTTGGCCAGGACCCACCGGTGCTTGATCAGCCCCCAAGGCGTGCCGAGCGACACCACCGCGCCGGTGATGATCGCCAGGAAGACGCTCGGGATCGCCAGGACGACGTTGAACGTGCCCATGAGCACGTAGGCGCCATGCCGTACCTCGTGCCGGTCCGTGGTCACCCCCACGACGGACAGGGCGAGCATCCCGAGGGAGACGCCCAACCAGCCCACGCCGATACCGATGTGCAGCGTCAGCCACACCTTGCGAGACGTCCGCCCGAGCCGCGGGAAGCGCGGTCTCAGCCCGACCGTGATCATCGTCGACAGCAGCATGCCCAGCCACGGCATCTGGTGGGCGAGCAGGAACAGGAACTGCGCGGGGATGAACAGCAGGTGGAAGACGATCAGGAGCCGCCGGGCGCGCGCGGCGGTCGCGGCGCGGCGCAGCGCGAACCAGCTCCCGAAGGAGAGCACCGCGGCAACCGCGTACCCGACCGTCCCGGCGGTCTGGAACAGGGGGTGATGAGCGTCCTGCCGCAGCGCGACCAGGGCCCCCGCGACGAGCGCGAAGATCCCGAAGGCGAACTGCAGGTTCGTGGGGCTGAGCCACCGGCCAAGCCGTCCGTGGAAGACCATGTGACCAGCGTCGCCAACGGTGCCGTGCCGAGGCGTCGGCCGATCCGGCAAAGTCGATCAATGGATCGGCGGTGTTTCGCCGGCGTGGCGTACAACTTTCTGCTGACGCGCACACCGGTGCCGGCGCCTAGCCTGTGAGCACGATGAATACGCGCGACCCGCACCCGGCGACGCCCTGGTACCGCCGCCGCCCCGTGACCGATACGGCAGTGGCGCTCCTCGTCGCGGTGCTCACGGCGACCGGCGAGTTCGGCACCAACGACTTCTTCGGCCCGACGCTCGCCGGACTCGACGACCGCATCCCGCCGCCGTGGCTCGGCGTCCCGCTCGCCGTCGGAGCGGGGCTGCTGACCAGGTGGCGGCGCAGGCTGCCGGTGATCCTGCTGGCGGGATCACTGCTGGCCAACGCTCTCGTGTCGGCCCACGCGGCCGTCGTGGTCGCGTTGTACACGCTGGGTGAGCGCAGCACCGCGTGGCCCAGGGTCGCCGCCGCCACGCTGGCGTCCACCGTTCTGGTGGGCGTGCCGATCTGGCGGCACGCCGGCGCCGACGGCGCGCTTCCGATCAGCATGGCGGTGTGTGTCGCGCCGGTGCTCCTGGGCATGTACGTCGGCACCCGGCACGAGCTGGTGCAACGCATCCGGGAGCGGACGGAACGCCTCGAACGCGAGCAGCAGCAGCGCATCGCCCGGGCCCGAAGCGACGAACGGGCCCACATCGCCCGTGACATGCACGACGTGGTCACCCACCGGGTCTCGCTGATGGTGCTGCAGGCCACAGCCCTGCAGGTCGCCAACGGCGAGGACGCGGTCGCCATCGGACAACAGATCGGAGCGACCGGGCGCGAAGCGCTCGCCGAACTCCGCGCCCTGGTGGCGGTCCTGCGCAACGACGACGACACCCCGCTCACCCCACAGCCGGGTCTGGCCGACCTGGACGTCCTGATCGAGGAGTCCCGGCGCATCGGCATCCCCGTGACTCTCGACGTGGCGAACCCGACCGGGCAGCGGCCCCCGCTGCTCGTGGAACACACGGCCTACCGATTCGTCCAGGAGGCGCTCACCAACGTGCACAGGCACGCGCCGGGAGCACCGACCCGCGTACGCATCCAGCAGACCGCGCACCTGCTGCGACTGTCGGTCCGCAACGGCCGGGGGCGGCCGGTCACGGATGCGTCGCTGCCGGCCGGCGGCCACGGGTTGCTCGGGCTCGCAGAGCGGGTACGGCTCGTCGGCGGCGAGTTCACCGCGGGCCCCACCTGCGACGGCGGCTTCGAGGTGACCGCCGAGGTGCCGACCTGCCGAAGCGAGCAGCGATGACGACTCCCACCGCCCCGATCAGAACCCTGATCGTCGACGACGAGTGGATGGTGCGTTCGATGCTGCGCACCATCCTGGAGGCGGCACCTGACATCACGGTGACGGGCGAGGCGTCCGACGGCGTCGAGGCCGTCGACGTCGCACAGACGCTGCGGCCCGACGTCGTCCTCATGGACATCCGGATGCCACGAGGCGACGGGCTGACCGCGACCGAGCGGATGGCACGGCTCGACCCGCCGCCACACGTCGTCGTGCTCACCACGTTCGACCTCGACGAGTACGTGCATACCGCACTCCGCAACGGCGCTGTCGGGTTCCTGCTGAAGGACGCGTCGGCCGGCGACCTGCTCGCCGCGGTCCGCAGTGCGGCGCGCGGCGACGCGATGATCTCCCCACGCGTCACCCGCAGACTGCTGCGCACGTTCGCCGGGCCGGCACCGGCCCGGCGCAGCGGCGCCGAGCGGCGGCTCACCGTGCTCACGGACAAGGAACGAGAGGTGTTGGTCGCCGTCGGCGGCGGTCTGTCGAACATCGAGATCGCCGCCACGCTCTACATGAGCGAGGCGACGGCGAAGACCCACGTCAGCCGGATCCTCACGAAGCTGGGCCTCACCAACCGGGTGCAGGCGGCGATCCTCGCCCACCAAGCCGGCCTGCTCGACTGATCCCCGGTCGTCCCACCAGACGCGCTCCCGCACCCGTTGCCCGCCGGGCACCGCGACGCCGGGCGCGTAGCCGCAGCGCCCGTCGCCGTCACCGGGGGCACGCGCCGGCTACCGCACTGCGGTCAACCCGGTCGGCGCCACGCCCACGCCCCCGTCACCGGCAGCCGGCGCCCCCACCGTCCGATCGGCCAGCGCCGGCAGCAACCGGCCCAGCGGCGCGTCGAGGGTCAACGCCGCATACCCGTCGCCCCGCGTCGGCCCCTGGTTGACGATCACCACCGGGATGCCCAGCTTCGCCGCCCGCAACACGAACCGGCGACCCGACATCACCGTCAACGACGACCCCAGCACCAGCAGCAGCCGCGCCCGCTGCACCATGTCGAAACAGCGGGCCACCCGCGGCGCCGGCACCGTCTCGCCGAAGAACACCACGTCGGGCTTGAGCACCCCGGCACCGCAGAACGTGCAGTCGACCGTCCGGAACTCCGCCACCTCGTCGTCGGCGAGATCCACGTCACCGTCCGGGTTGACCGCCGAGACCCGCGCGTCGAACCCCGGGTTCGCCTCCCGCAGCCGCCGGTCCAACTCCTCCCGGGACGTCTGGTTGCCGCACCCCAGGCACACCACCTCGTCGAGACGACCGTGCAACTCCACCACCCGCGGGCTGCCCGCCGCCGTGTGCAACCCGTCGACGTTCTGCGTGATCACCCCGTCGACCAGGCCGCCGCGCTGCAACCGGGCCACCGCCCGGTGCCCGTCGTTCGGGGCCGCCCGCGCGATCACCCGCCACCCCAGGTGGCTGCGCGCCCAGTAACGCCGCCGCGCCTGCGCGTCGCGGGTGAACACCTGATAGGTCATCGGGGTGTGCCGACGGGCCGCCCCGCTGGGCCCCCGGTAGTCCGGGATGCCCGACTCGGTCGACAGGCCCGCCCCGCTCAACACCACGACACCACCGCCCGCCACCAGGCCGGCCAGCGCGTCGATCGTCTCCGTCACCCGTCCATGCTGCCTCAGCGACCCGCGCCCCGGCGAACACCCCGCGACCCCGCCACGGTGTGCCGGAGCGGCGACTAGGTTGGCAGATATGCGCGTCGTCATCGCCGGAGGCCACGGCAAGATCGCCAAACTGACCCACCGGGAACTCGCCGGGCGCGGCGACACCGCCGTCGGCCTGATCCGCAACCCCGACCACGCCGCCGCGCTGACCGCCGCCGGCGCCCACCCCGTCGTCGCCGACCTCGAACACGTCGGCGTCGAGGACCTCGCCGGCCACCTCGCCGGCGCCGACGCGGTGGTCTTCGCCGCCGGCGCCGGCCCCGGCAGCGGCGCCGCCCGCAAGGACACCGTCGACCGGGCCGCCGCCGTGCTGCTCGCCGACGCCGCCGAACGCGCCGGCGTCCGCCGCTACCTGCTGGTCTCCTCGATGGGCGTGGACGGCGAGCCGCCCGCCGGCACCGACGAGGTGTTCGCGGCGTACCTGCGGGCGAAGAAAGCCGCCGAGGACGACGTGACCGGCCGCGACCTCGACTGGACCGTGCTGCGGCCCGGCCGGCTCACCGACGACCCACCCAGTGGACGGATCACCCTGGCCCGGCACGTGCCCCCGGGCGCGGTCACCCGCGCCGACGTCGCCCGCGTGCTGCTCGCCCTGCTCTACGAGCCCCGCACCGCCGGGCAGATCCTGGAGCTGGTCGGCGGGGAAACCACGATCGCCGACGCCGTCGCCTCCGTCGCCGCCGGCTGACCGGCCCCAAGGTCCCCGCCGGACGCCGCCGGAATCGGGCGGCGCCCACCACGCCTTGTCCGGCACCCCCGGCGCGGCGTCCCACGGGGTCAGCCGTCGAGCACCGCCCGCAGCCGCGCACTGGCCGCCCCGGCGGCGTAGGCGTCGGCCCGCAACTGCTCCGACTGCGCCGACAGGTGCTCCTGCCACTGGCTCAGCTGCTGCTGCGCCGTCGCCACCGCCGCCACCAGCGCCGCGTGCCGGCCCTCCAGCTCCCGCACCTGCCGCCGCAGGTCCTCACCCCGAGGCTCCCCCTGAGGGGAAAGAGACCCCGCCCGGCGGTGCGCCTCGGCGAGGATCTCGTCGGCCTGTCGCCGGGCGTCGGCGATGATCTCCGCGCCCTCCGTGCTGGCCTCGCTGATCGTCCGGTTCGCCTCGTCCTGCGCCCGTACCGCCAACTCGACCACCAGCGGATCCGGACCCTGCGGGGCGGTGCTGGGCAGCGCGCCGTGACGCAGCATCTCCACCTGCCGCACCAGCCCGTCGTTCTCCCGCCGCAGCCGATCCACCTCACCGTCGAGCAACGCCATCCGCTCGTCGACCGACCGGGCCAGGCCGGCGACCTCGTCGGCGGACAGCCACTGGCTGCCCCGGAAACGGCGGGCCTCCAGCGCGCCCAACGCCCGGGTCAGCTCCCCGGTCGGGGCGGCGGAGACCCGGTCGCCACTATCGATGCTCATCGGACACCCGTCCAACTGAAGTCCCGCGGCGCGGCGGCCGCCGCACTCGCGAGAGGTGGATAAAGAGACTGGTCGTAACTCTCGACCAGGATCCTCTCCGGCGGCACACCGGACACCGTCAGGGCGGTGATCGTCTCCCGGGTCATCTCCGGACTGCCGCAGACCAGCACCTCGGTGTCCCGCCACGGACCCAACCGCACCGCGGTCTGACCGGCCGTACCCACCTCACCCTGCCACTGCCAGCCGCTCTCCACCGTCGGCACGTACCGCAACCAGCCGCCGCCCGCACCGGAGCGCCACGACCCCGCCGGCGGCGTCGCCGCCAACTCCCGCAACGCCCGGTCGTCGTACAGGTCGTCGGGAGTCTTACCGCCCACCACCAGCGTCGTCGCACGCCCCGACCCCTGCTGCAACGCCTCCGCCACCGCCCGCAACGGCGCCAACCCGGTGCCGCCCGCCACCAGCAGCAACGGCAACTGCGACCGGTCGTACGACGACAACGCCACCCCCACCGGCAACCCCAACAACAACTGGTCGCCCTCGCGTAGCTTCCGCACCAGATGCGTGGAGAAGCGACCCGCCGCCCGGACATGGAACTCGATCGTCCCGTCGGCGCGCGGCGCGTTCGCCGGCGACAGGTACCGCCACATGCGCAACTGCGGCACCTGCACCGGCAGCGACTGCCCCGGCAGGTAGTCGCACAGGTAGTTCGGGCGGACCGTGAACACGCACACGTCGGCGCGGCGCCGCTGCACCCACTGCACCTCCGCCTCCCAGTACGGCGGCGACGTCCGCTCCGCCTCCGCCGCCCCCGTCAGCATCAACCGCGCCACCAGCTCGTACGCCGCGGCCCACTCCGCGCGCAGAGCCGGCGTCCACCGTGGCCCGAGGAAGCGTTCCAGCGTCGCCAGCAACGCCTGCCCGACCCAGATGTAGTGCCACTCCGCCAACGGCACCGGCCGACCCTGCTGGTCCTCGCCGCGGAACCGCCGGTGGTCGGCCCCCAACCGCTGCGCGAACGCCGTCAACTCCCGCTCGTCGTCGACGTGGGTGATGATGTGCCCCAAGGCCGAGAGCAATTTGTCCTGCTGGTACTGCATGTTCGTCGGGAACATCGTGCGGGCCTCGGGCGCGATCACGAACAACGTGGCGTAGAAGTACTTCGCCGCCTCCGGACCAGCCACGCAGAACTGCGCCCAACTCTGGCGTAACGCCGCGACGTCCATGCCTCAGCCCTCCTGCCGGCGGGCGGCGTCGTGACGCTCCCGCAGGGTCAGCCCCACCACGCCCGACGCCCCGTACGCGCGGTCGCCCTGCCACAGGTTCGGATCCGGCACCCGGGTGTCGTAGTAGCGGTGGTGCACCGCGTGCAACGCCGCCCACCCCACACTGCCGTTGAGCCACGACCAGTCACCGTGCACCGGCCGGCCCGCCCGCTCCTCCTGCGCGCAGAACTTCATGAACAGCTCCGACTCGGTGTGCGGATCGGACACCCGCACCCCCGCCGCCCGGAACGAGTGCAACACCGCCTGGTTGATCACCAACACGGCGTGCTCCCGCCACAGGGTGTCCTCCCGCGAGGTGTCCAACCCCAACCCCCGCGCCACCGGCAGCAACTGGTCATACCGGTCCCGGTCAGCCATGTTCCGGGTGCCGATCTCGTCACCGAGGTAGTGCCCGTTGAACGGGGCACAGCTGTAGTCCACCCCACCGACCCGCAGGCGCATGTTGCTGATCACCGGCAGGGCGTGCCAGCGCAGCCTCAACTCCTCGAACCACGGGTACGCCGGATGCGTCAGGGCAACCTCGCGGACGAGGTCCCGCGGCACCTCCACCAGCGTCGGATCCTCGTACGCCGTCTCGATCACCCACGGCAGCAGGTCGAACCGTCCCGGCACCGCCGGCGGACGCCACCCCAGACGCCGCGCCGCGTCCGTCATCGCCACCTGCGCCGGATCACCCAGCACCGACCCGTCGTCCATCCGATGACCGCAGTAGCGGATCAACTGGTCGTTCCAGATCCGCGCCCGCGGACCCACCCCGGGCCGGTCCGGCGCGAACACCGTCATCACCGACTGGATCCGCCCACCGTTGTCAGCCACCGAAAGGTGCTGCGCCAACTCCTGCGCGATCCCCGTCACCGTCGTCACGTCACGCCGGTCCCGGACCCTCAACCCGGCCCACCGGACCCGCCCCACACAGCGCACCGACTGCCGCCACGCCACCTTCGCCCCGTACGCCAGCTCCTCGGAGGTGTGCCGGTACGTGCCGGTCAGCGCGATCTCCTCCCGCACCTCCGCGATCCGCGCGGCCACGTCCGGCAGCCGCCGCTCCGCGTGGTAGAGACGCAGGAACTCGACGGCCTCCGCCGCCACGTCCTCCATCGCAGGCGCCTGCGGCCGGGGAGCATGCGCCACCGGGCAGCCCGACCCCTCGCCGTCCACGACACGCCCGCCGGCATCCACCAACACCGCGGCGGCATGATAGTCAGTCTGCACTTTGTTCAAATCCGATCGTCGGGCAGGCGCGGTCGTCGCCTTCTGCGTCGTCCCCCGGCACGGTTTCACCGACCCGCCACCGCGCATGTCACGGACAGTGACATGCGCGCGGCAAGCCGCGCGCCGCACATAGGATTCCCGGCTACGCAAAGACTGTCAACAGCCCGACTCACGCCGAAAACGTCCACAATCGACGTTTGCCCCCGCAAGCACGCCACTCTGGACATCCCCACGCGTGCGCTTGCCCCGCATCGCCCGGTGGCCGGCGGTGGGCGTTGGCACGGCGGTGCGGGTTGCGGCGCGTGGGGTGTGGCCCGCCGGTGGTCGCGTGGGCGCTGTCGAGCCGCCCCACCTGTGGGACCACCCGTCACCGCAGGGAGTGAACACGCCGCCCCCCGGCCTGGGGCCGGGGGGCACGCGCCCCGACGCCGCGCTCAGCCCGCCCGACGCCGCGCCCGGCGCGCCGCCAACTCGTCACCCACCGGATCGCCCGCCGGCACCGATGGCGGCACCGACGTCGCGGGCTCCGCCGGCAGATGCGACAGCGAACCCTGGATCTCCTTGAACGCCCCGCCGATCGCGATGCCGAACACCCCCTGGCCGCCCTGCAACAGGTCGACCACCTCCTCCGGCGACCGGCACTCGTACACGGTCGTCCCGTCGGAGATCAACGTGATGCCCGCCAGATCCGCCACCCCACGGGACCGCAGCGCCTCGATCGCCTTCCGGATGTTCTGCAACGACACCCCGGCGTCCAGCAGCCGCTTCACCACCTTCAGGACCACCAGGTCCCGGAACGAATACAACCGCTGCGTGCCCGAACCCGACGCGTCCCGCACGCTCGGCACCACCAACCCGGTGCGCGCCCAGTAATCCAACTGGCGGTAGCTGATCCCCACCGCATGGCAGGCCGTCACACCTCGATAGCCAACGGTGTCGTCACCCTCAGTCGCCAACCCTGGCGACGTCACACCCGGCTCGTCCAGCTCCGTACCCGGATCGGGATCTCGCGGCTCGTGCATCCGGACAACCTCCCCGCCAGTGCGGTGACACGTCGTTTCCGGGACGTGCACCCCTCGACACGGCAACCCTATAGCCGCCTTCAGAGATTGCCCCGGAGGAACCGACGCGACACGCCGCGCCACGACAACGAAGATCACCCACCGCGCCGGAACGTCACCGAACGTGACGCCCGGGGAAGACACGGGACTCAGCCGGCGAAGTCCTCCGGACGCACCTGCTCCAGGAACTCGCGGAACTTCTCCACCTCGTCCTCCTGCTCGTCGGGAATCACGATCCCCGCCTCGCTGAGGACCTCCTCCGCACAACGAATCGGCGCACCGACCCGCAACGCCAACGCGATGGAATCACTCGGCCGGGCCGACACCCGCACCCCGTCACCGATCAACAGATCGGCGTAGAAGACGTTCTCCTTCAGCTCGGTGATCTCCACCGCCCGCAACGGCGCCTTCAACGCCGCCAACACGTCCCGCAGAAGATCGTGGGTCAGCGGCCGGGCCGGCTTGACCCCCTGCTGCTCGTAAGCGATCGCCGTCGCCTCGACCGCGCCGATCCAGATCGGCAGATAGCGGTCCCCCTCGACCTCCCTGAGCAGGACGATCGGCTGGTTGCTGGGCAGCTCCACCCGAACTCCGACCACGCTCAGCTCGCGCACCGCCGCCTCCGTGTCGTTGTCACCTACGCCGCACCGTGCCCTTCCCTGCACGGTACACGGACCGCGACACGGCCGTCCCATGCGCTACCCGCACCACGCCCGCGCCAGAAAGGGGTTACCCCGGCAAGCCTACGACACGCTTCCCGGGGCAGATCTTTCCCCACAACCCCGCCGGATCACCGACCCAACGTCGACCGCAACCCCACCCGCACCAACGCCGCGTGCAACTGCTGCGACAACGCCACCAACTCCCGCGCCGTCTCCGCCGCCCGCGCCCGCGCCGCCGGATCACTCTGCCGCGCCAACGGCGCCACCAACTGCGCGAACAAACCGACCTCCCGGTCCGCCGCCGTCCGGTAACCCCGCAGATGCCGCGGCTCCAACCCGTACGCCGCCAGACCCGCCACCGCCCGCGCGATGATCAACGCATCGTCGTCGTACCAACCCGGCGGATCCGACACCACCACACCGAGCCGCTCCAACTCACCCAGCGTCGACTCGTCGATCCCACTACGCGCCACCAGATCCGCCCGGCCGAGCCGCACCTGCGGCGACCCGGCCGGCTCCTCCGACACCCGCCCCGGCACCTCGCCACCCGGGCCCACCGCCACCAACGTCGGCCGCTGCCGACCCGGCGACTCCCCGGACGCGTCCCACTGCGCCAACTGATCACGGATCACCCGCAGAGGCAGATACTGGTCCCGCTGCGCGGTCAGCACGAACCGCAACCGCGCCACATCGTCCCAGCTGTACTTCCGGTAACCCGCCGCCGTCCGCTGCGGCTCCACCAGGCCCTCGGCCTCGAGAAACCGCAACTTCGAAATCGTCACGTCCGGAAAATCCACCCGCAGCTGGCCCAGCACCTCACCGATGCTCATCAACGGTCGGGCACGGGCCGCCCCGGGCGGCGTGGAGGCCGCAGGCTCGTTCACCCCCGGCCGGCCTCCTCCTCCGGGCGCGGACCGGCGATGAACACCACCCGGAACTTACCGATCTGCACCTCGTCACCGTTGCTCAACGTGGCCGCCTCGACCCGCTCCCGGTTCACGTACGTGCCGTTCAGGCTTCCCACATCCCGCACAGTGAACGTCCCACCGTCACGGTGAAACTCGGCGTGCCGCCGCGACACCGTCACGTCGTCCAGGAAAATGTCACTGTCCGGATGCCGGCCACTCGTCGTCACATCGTGATCCAAGAGGAACCGGGCACCCGCGTTCGGACCCCGGCGAACCACCAGCAGCGCCATCCCCGGCGGCAACGAACCGGACATCCGGCTCGGCACCACATCGGTATCCGGCCCCTCCAGCACTTCGTCGAGCGAACCGAGATTGAGCGTCGAAGTGACGTCGAGTGGGGGGAACTCGTCGTCTGGGCGCGTCATGGGACCACCTCACGGATCTGTTCGGTCGGCGTCGGGAAATGGCGGGTCTGGCCGCCGGGCACTCCAACACCCGGCGGCTGGCTCCCCGTGCCCGGAAAGGCAATTCCGCAACGCTCAACTATTGGGTTCTCGGTCGACTTGGCGAGCCTAGCCAGCGCCGAAATGCAGGGCAACCGGACGCGCGGACACAGCCACCACGCCCGGAGGGGACGCACTCAGCTCTCGGTGAGCTCACGATACGCGTCCGCGGACAGCAGCCCTTCGACCGCCGCCGGATCGTCCGGGGTGATCTCCACCAACCAACCCGCACCGTACGGGTCAGTGTTGATCACCTCAGGGGTGTCGCCGAGCGCCTCGTTGCGCGCCGCCACCGTACCGCCGAGCGGGGCGTAAATCTCCGACACACTCTTCGTCGACTCGATCTCACCCAACGACTCGCCCGCCGCCACCACCGCACCGACCTCGGGCAGCTGGACATACACGATGTCACCCAGGGCGTCCTGCGCGAAGTGGGTGATGCCGACCCGCACCGGGCCGCCACCGTCACCCGCCACCCACTCGTGCTCGGCGGAATACCGCAGATCCTCAGGAATCACCAGACGCGTCCTTCACCATCGACGCACCGGACACCACCGGTGCGAGCCGCGCCGGTCAGGAGACCGGACGGGCGTGTTCCAGCTTGATCGGCGCGTGCAGCGCCGAAACCTCGGCAGCCTCACGATCCTCAACGATCAACTTACCGCCGTCGCCCGTCACCGACGCCACCACCCCGCCAGGAATGTTCAACGCCGTACGCATCGTCGCCGGATCACCGATCACCGTGATCGTGAACGGACCCGTCAACCGACGCCCGTCCACCACCAACGACCCGCTCTCCCCGTCCAGGAAGTACGTCGACGCGATGATCCGCACCGTCGCCCGGTCACCGCCGGAAATCTGCATCGCCTCCGCGCCGGCGCCCCGCAACTCCTGCACCGCGTCCAACACCCGCGACGCCGAGATCGGCTTCTCACCCGCCTCGAACCGCACCGCCAACCCCGGACCCGTCGCCGGCAACGTCCCCGCCAGGATGCCCAACTCGTCGGCCCGCCGCGACGCCTCGTCCAACGCCGCCTGCCGCCCCTGCTCACCCGAACGCAACTGCCGCTGACTCTCCTCCAGCGCCGCGATGTCCTGCCGCAGCCGGACCTCCCGCGAATTCAGGTCGTACAGGATCCGGACCAGGTCCTCCTGCCGCGTCGCCGCCACCGTCGGATCCGTCGACGTCGTCTTCAACTGCACCACCAGCGTGAACCCCAGCAACGCCAGCAGCACCGCGATCATCACCCCGGCCGAGCTCACCCGCCGCCGCGGCGACCCCGCGCCCACCGACGACCCCGCGGCCGACGACGCCTCCGGCGACGACCCGCCCGACCCCTCACCGGCAGCCCGACTCAGGTCCACCGTCGCGCCCTCGTCGAACCGGTCCGGCTCCGCCACGGGCGGCTCCGCCCGCTCCGGCGCCAACGGGCTCAACTCGTCCGGATCCGGCGCGTCAGGCCGCGGGTCCGGCTCCCCCGCCGGACCCGACGGCCGCCCCGGCCCCGCCGGCTGCGGCCAACCCGTGCCCGTCTCCGTGTGCTCATCGCTGCTCATCGCCACAAACCTACGCCCGGAACAGGTGCCGGCGGATCGCCGCCACGTTCCCGAAGATCCGCACCCCGAGCACGACCACCACACCCGTGGACAACTGGCCACCCACCCCGAGCTGGTCACCCAGGTACACGATCAGACCCGCCACCAGCACGTTGGAGATGAACGACACCACGAACTGCTTGTCGTCGAAGATCCGGTCGAGCTTCGCCCGCACCCCACCGAACACCGCGTCCAACGCCGCCACCACCGCGATGGGCAGATACGGCTGCAACCCCGCCGGAACCGTGGGGTCGAGCCAGACCCCGAGGACCACACCGGCGAGCAACGCCAGCACCGCGATCATCGACCACCTCCGGAGGGGCTGGGAGACGTCCTCGAACCGGACGGCTGAGAACTGGCGGAACGGTCCGCCCCCGACGGCGACGGACTCGCGCTCGCCGGAGGCTCCGCGTAGCGTAGCCGCGGCTCCGGAGCGGCCGGCAGGGTGAGGTCCTCCGCCTCCCGCACCGCGAACGACAACCCGGTGTCCTCCGCCACCTTCCGCATCGTCAACGCGCTGCGACTGTCCTCGTACCGGTCCCGCATCGACCCCGGCCCGATCGCCGACACCTCGTACGGCCCCGTCACCGGCCGGAAGTCCACCAGGATCGCCTGCCCCGCCGACCGGATCGTCGACGTCGCCGTCAACCGCTGCCCGTTGATCGAGATCGCCTCCGCGCCGGCGGCCCACAGGTCGTTGGCGACCCCCTGCAGATCGCTGTAGATCACCCGGGACGGACCGACGTCCGCGCCCGTCACCGCGTCCGGATTCTGCGGCGCGTCCGCCAGCCGCACCACCACGCCGTCACCCCGCACCCGCCCCAGGCCCGTGCCCGCCTCCAGGGTGCGCAGCCGCGCCGCCTCCGAGCCACCCAGCGCCGCGGCCCGCTGCCGCGTCACCTCCGCCCGCAACTGGTCCGCCCGCTCCGACAACCGGTCGGTCTCGCTCTCCCGCTGCTTGATCTGCGCCACCAGGCCGGAGCGGGCCTGACTGCGCCCCGGCTCGGCCTCCAACGTCTGCCGGTACGCGACCGCGAACAGGAACCCCAGCACCACCGCCAGGACCAGGCTCACCGACCGCGCCGACCAGTGCCGCCACCCCGCCGGCGGGGCCTGCCGCTCCCGGCGCCGGGCCGCCGCGTCGGCGTACCCCGGATCCAGCGGGTTACGGAACAACTCGGTGAGGAAGTCCGGGGCGTACACCCGGTCGGACCGTCCCCGGCCCTCGCCCGGCGGCGTCGTCATGCCGACGCTCCCTCGGCGCGCACGGCCCTGACCAACCGGCTCGCCTGCACCACGTACATCGCGCCGGCCACCCAGTAGAGCACCAGTCCCCACCAGGCCAGCCCCCAACCGATCGGCCCGGCCACCGCCTCGACGCCGGGAACCGCCGCGGCGAGCAGCAGGACCGGGAAGGCGGCCAGCAACAGGAACGTCGCGGTCTTGCCGACGTAGTGCACCGGCGGCGGGCCGTACCCGTACCGCCGCAACACCGCCAGCGAACCCAGCAGGAGCAGCTCCCGGGCCAGCAGCGCCGCGGTGAACTGCCAGGGCACCACGCCCCGGGCGGTGAACCCGACCAGGGTGGCGAGGATGTAGAGGCGGTCGACGGCCGGGTCGAGCAGCTCCCCCAGCCGGCTGACCTGGCGCATCCGGCGCGCGACCCACCCGTCCACCCAGTCCGTCGTGCCGCCGACGGCCAGCACCACGATCGCGGCCACGTCGGCGTGCGCGACGAGCAGGAGATAGAGGAAGAGCGGGACGCCCAGCAGCCGGACGAAGCTGATCAGGTTCGGCAGCGTCAGGACGCGGTCGCCCGCTGCCGGTGCGCTCGTGCCGGCGCTGGCCTCCGCGTGTTCCGAGCGAGCCGGCCGACGCGACACCGAACCTCCTCCGCCACACGCTCCGACCGCCCGGCCGAGGACGGGCACCGCGAAGTTCCGTGCGCGCTGTCGGGCCGGCTGACGCCGGCACCCCCTGCGATCCCCGTACGGGACCGCCGCCTGACTCGGCCCGCGATCACGTTGATCGCGGGCCGGCTGACTGCGCTGCCACTATATCGGGCTCTTGGCCGCCTCCCCGGGTTCAGGTGTCCGGTTCTGTCGGTGCCGTTCGGGTGTCGTCGGGGCGGTCGCCACCCCTAGAGCGTCCTAGGACACTAGAGGGAAGTGGGTGGCCGCGTGGCGGGACGGGCGGCGCGCGGGGAAGGTCGTCAGGCGGTGCGGACCGAGGAGTCCGACTGCGACTCCGCCGTCGCGGCCTGCTCGAAGGCCCGCAGGGCCAGCAGCAGGTCGTGCTGCACCCGACCCGGCATCCGGTCCAGCACCGCCTGCACCGCCCGGTGCCGGCGTTCCTTCAACTCGCGCAGCAGCGTCTCGGCGGCGGCGGTCGGCACCAGCCGCACCTCCCGCCGGTCCCGGGGGTCGGCCACCCGGCGCAGCAGGCCGGTGGCCTCCAGCCGGTCGCAGAGCCGGCTCGCCGAGGACGGCACGACGTCCAACAACTCGGCCAGGCCGTTGACGTTGGTCTCCGGCCGGCTGCTGATCAGCGACAACACGCGCAGCTGCGTCGGCGAGACGGCCATCTGGTGCCGGGAGGCGGCGGAGTCGAGCACACCGACGAGCGCCTCGGCGGCGGCGTCGATCGCCGCAGCGAGATTCGGAGGTCGCTCCACCAGGTGTCCCCTGCGATCGTCCCGCTCGTGCCCGGCCGTTCCGGCGACGATCCTCACCCGTCGCCCCGGCCACCCGTGCCACGCCAGTCCAGGCAGACCACGACCGCGTCGTCGCGGAGATCCGCGTCCGCATGCCAGGCGTGCAGTTCGCGCATCACCGTACCAACCGCCTCGGTCGGCGGTTGCAGCCGCGTGGCGCGCATCGCCCGCGCCATCGCCCGCTCGCCGTACGCCCCCCGGTCACCGGGATCGGCGGCCCACACCCCGTCGCTGACCACGAAGATCCGGTCCCCGGGCGCCAGGTCGAACTCCTGGACGTCGTAACGGGCCTCGGCGAACATGCCCAGCGGCAGCTGCTGCTCCAGCGTGATCGGCGTGACGGTGCCGCCGCGCAGCCGCAGCAGGCGCGGGGAGCCGGCGTCCACCGCCCGGACCCGACCGGTCGCGGTGTCCAGTTCCAGCAGCAGCGTGGCCACGTACCGACGCCCGCGATGTTGGTAGAAGACCGTGTCGGAGGCCAGCTCGGCCTGCTCGACGAGGCTGCCGCCGGAGCGCCGGGCGTTGCGCAGCGCGTTCACGGTGACGGCCGTGAGCAGCGCCGCCGCCAGGCCGATGCCGGCGCCGTTCAACACCGTCGCCGTGAGCCGGTCACCGTCCACCGACCAGTCGAAGTGGTCCCCGCCGACCGTGTACGCCGGCTCCAGCTGGCCGGCCAGCTCGAACTCGCCGTGGCTGACGCTGCGCCCCGGCAGCAGCTCCCACTGCATCTCGGCGGCCATGCTGAGCCGCTCCCGCCGGCGCACCCGGCGGTACCGGTCGGTCTCCCGGTCCGCCGCCCGCAGGACGACCGCCAGCTCGCCGGCGATGTCCGCGACGTGGTCGACGGTCTCCGGGCCGAGCGGGGCCGGCAGCTCGACCAGGAGCACGCCGAGGCGCTCCCCCCACACCGACAGCGGCAGGTAGAGCCGGCACCGCCCCTCGTCGTCGGCGTCGGTCACCGGCTGCTGGCTGCTGAAGCAGCGCTGCGCCATGCTGCGGCAGGCGAGGAAGCCCCCGTCGGGCAGCTCCGGGTCCAGCACCGGCCACAGCCCGCTGATCCGGTAGTCGGCGATGAACACGTCCGTCCGGGACGCGCCGAGGCCGGCCCGGATGGCCCGGTCCGCCGCCTCCACCACCTGGTCGGGCGGCGCCGCACGCAACGCACGCGAGACCTGGGCCGGTGCCTCCACCATCGATCGTCCTCCGGAATACTTGCCGTAGGGCAAGCATCATACGGAGGTGTCGTCGACGGCCGGGCGGCCGGGCGGCCCGACGCCGACGGGGCGGCGTACCCGACCCGGACGGACGACCCGACGGCACGCTGCCGCCCCCGCGCGGCCTCGCGGCGGCGCGGACGGCGGGCGGGGCCGGTCAGCCGGCCGAGCGGACGGCGACCGCGCCGTGGAAGGCGTCCGGAACCTGCGCCGGCGAACCGTCGGGACGCCACCGGGTGATCGGCACGATGCCGTCGGCGGTGGGCGTCCAGCGGCCGAGCAGCGGCGCGAACGCGGCCGGCGGGCGCATCCGGAACGCCGGGCCCATCATCGCGAGGGCCTCCGGGTAGCCGGCCAGCTCCTCGGTGTCGAAGTCGACCGCCAGCAGGCTGCCCGGCGCCGTCGCCTCGTAGAGCTCGTCGAGGGTGCGGGCCAGCGTCTCGTCGTCGAGGAACGCGGCCAGGCCGAGGAACACCACCCCGACGGGCCTCCTCCCCCACCCCGGCACGAACCGGTGCAGCTGGGCACGGTCCACCGTGCCGATGTCGGTGGCGTCGCCGTAGCCGTAGCCGGCCCGGTCGCTGCCGGCGAGCAGCCGCTGGCCGAGGCGGATGGTGACCGGGTCGACGTCGGTGTAGAGCACGGTGGCGTCCGGGGCGACCTCGTGCACGTTGCCCATGGTGGGCACCCCCGCGCCGAAGACCAGGAAGCTGTCCACGCCCTCCGCGACCATCGCCCGGACCGCCCGGCCCAGGAAGGCCCGCAGCTCCCGGAAGACCGGCGCGCACGGCCCGTACGCCTGCTCGAAGGCGCGGGCCGCCGCCACGTCGACCGGGAAGTGGTGCTCCCCGCCGAGCCAGAAATCGATCATTCGCGCGGTGCTCGGCTGGTCCGGCTCCACCATCGACGACGCTCCCTCCCCGGCGGTCGTCGACAGCGTACCCACCGGTCGTCCTGGGCGGTATCGCCTCGCCGACCGGGCACCGGCCGCGATACTGGCCGGGAATCGGCGGGAGGTGGGCGGTGAACTCGGCGAACGGCGCGGCGGTGGTCGTCGGCGTGGACGGCTCGGAGGCGGCGCTGCGCGCCGTCCGGCTGGCCGCCGTCGAGGCGGCCCGCCGGAACCGGCCGCTGCGGATCGTGCACGGGTTCATCTGGCCGCTGCTGCGCGTGCCGGTGGGCCCGCCCGCCGGCGGCCCACCCGGCGCCGGCCTGCGACACCAGGCGGAGCAGCTCGTCGCCGCCGCGACCACCGAGGCCGAGGCGACGGTGCCCGGGCTGCGCGTCTCCGGCGAGATCATCGACGGGGAGGCCGCCGCGGTGCTGCTCGGCGAGTCGCCGGCCGCCGCGATGATCGTGCTGGGCGACCGGGGGCTCGGCGGGTTCTCCGCCCTGGTGGTCGGCTCCGTCGCGGTGCAGGTCGCCTCGTACGCCGACTGCCCCGTGCTCGTCGCCCGGGGCACCGACCGCCCGGACGGACCCGTCGTGGTCGGGGTCGACGGCTCCGAGACGTCCCGGCTCGCCGTGGAGTTCGCCGTCGAGGAGGCGTCGGTCCGCGACGCCCCGCTGGTCGCGCTGCACGCCTACCGGCACCCGGCGTCCACCGCGCCGGGCGACATGCAACCCCTGGTGTACGACGACACCGAGCTGCGCTCCGAGGAGGAGCGGGTGGTGGCCGAGTCGCTGGCAGGGCTGACCGAGCGGTGGCCGGACGTGCCGGTCAGCCGGGAGGCCGTGCGGGGCCGCCCCACCACCGTGCTCGCCGAGGCGTCCCGGCGGGCCCAGCTGCTCGTGGTGGGCCGGCAGGGCCGCGGCGAACTGACGGGGCTGCTGCTCGGCTCGGTGAGCCAGTCCGTGCTGCACCACGCCGACTGCCCGGTCGCCGTCGTCCACGCGCCCCGCTGAGTCGAGTGCGGGGGTTGGCCCCGACGTAGGCGGGTAGACGACCGCGGTACGCCAACGGCGAGGACGACCGGAGGAGGCAGTGATGCCAGGACCACGGCCGGGCAGCAACGCGTACGACAAGCAGCGGGCGCGCATCCGTGACGTGATCGACGACTCGGGACGACGGGTGTCGGACCGCAAGGCGAACGACGTGGCAAACCGGATCCTGCAGTCCGATCGCGGACAGCGGGGCGTCGTCCGCGGTGAGCGGGTCTACGGTCCCAAGGGCGAGCGCGAACCGGGCGACCCGAAGTGAGGGCGACGCACCTGGCCGACGGGGCGATCGCCGGCGCGGTCGGCAGCGCCGCCCTGAACGTGGTCAGCTACCTGGACATGGCGCTGCGCGCGAGGCCGGCGAGCAGCACCCCGGAGCACACCGCCGGGCGGCTGGCCGGGGCGGCGCACGTGAACCTGGGGCCCGAGGACCAGGCGGCGAACCGCCGCTCGGGCCTCGGGCCCCTGCTCGGCTACGGGATGGGCATCGCCGCCGGCGTCGGCTACGCCGTGCTCACCCGGGGCCGTCGGATGCCGCTTCCCCTGGCGGCCGGGGTGCTCGGCGGCGGCGTGATGACGATGTCCGACGGGTCGATGACCCTGCTGGGAGTGACCGACCCGCGCCGCTGGCGCCGGTCGGACTGGGTCGCCGACATCGTGCCGCACGTCGCGTACGGCATGGCGGCCGCAGCCACCTGGAACCGGCTGCGGCCGCCCGTGTCGGGCCGGGGTCGTTAGCCCCGGGCGCTCTCGTCGTCGGCGACCGGCTCCATCGCCGGGCCGTACGGCGAGACCTGCCCCCGGGGCACCGGCCGGCCCTCGTCGCCGCCGGACGAGCCTCGGTTGCGCGGGTGGCCGCCCGGGTTCGGGACCTTGCTGTACTGGCTGGTGGCGCCCTTGTCGTTGCGGCGCAGTTCCTCCTGCTGCGGATTCACCACGGGTCTTCTCCTTCCGGGGTTCGACCGTGTCCCACCTCGGTTACCCGGCGCCGTGGGTGGCATGCCGGCCCGGGCGGACGGTCGCAGGGCTGACCCGGCACCCAGCGGGTACACCCCGAGGATGGGCGACGACCGGAGGATGGCGCGGGTCCTGCTGGACCGGCGGGGCACCACGTACGCCGAGGAGGCGGGCATCCGGCTCGCCGACCGGCCCGCCCCGCTCTACCAGTTGCTGGTGCTCGCCACGCTGCTGAGCACCAGGATCCGGGCCTGCGTCGCGGTGTCGGCCGCCCGGGAGCTGTTCGCCGCCGGCTACCGGACCCCGCAGGCGATGGAGGCGGCGAGCTGGCAGGATCGCGTCGACGCGCTGGGCCGGGGCCACTACCGCCGCTACGACGAGCGGACCTCGACGATGCTCGGCACCGGCGCCCGGCTGTGCCTGGACCGCTGGCGGGGCGACCTGCGCCGGCTGCACCGCGAGGCCGACGGCGAGCCGCCCGCGCTGCGCCGGCTGCTGACCGAGTTCCCCGGCATCGGCCCGACCGGCGCCGACATCTTCCTGCGCGAGGCGCAGGTGGTCTGGCCGGACCTGCGCCCGTACGCCGACCGCCGCGCCCTGTCCGGCGCGGAGCGGCTCGGCCTGCCCCGCTCGCCGGACAAGCTGGCCGGGCTGGTCGAGCCGGCCGACTTCGGCAGGCTCGCCTCGGCGCTGGTGCGGGTGTCGCTCGGCGAGGAGTCCGCCGGCGAGGTCACCCGCGCCGCCGGGCGGTGAGGCAGGCTCACTTGACCGGCTTGTCGCCCGGCTTCGTCAGGTTCCACACCAGCAGCGCCGCCAGCAGCGCGAGCACCACGAGCCCGCCCGACACGCCGCGACCGTCCTCCTCGCTGCGGCCGGTGGTGCCGAAGTAGATCACCGCGAGCCCGGCCAGCACGGTGACGAACGTCCGCATCCCTCGGTCCTTCACGTACCGGACGGTACGACCGCCCCAGGCCCGGCGTGGCCGGTTCGTCCGGATTCACCCGACCGTGGCGGCCCCGGGTCAGGCCCCGGTGGCGACGCCCCGCAGCCGGACCCGGCGGATCGTCCGGCCGGACACCTCCACCACCTCGACGGTCAGCCCCGGCAGATGCACCGTCTCCCCGGGCCCGGTCGGCAGGTGCCCCAGCCCGGCCAGCACCAGCCCGGCCACCGTCGTGTACTCCCGCGACGGCCGGAAGTGCAGCCGCACCCCGACATCGGCCAGGTCGTGCAACGGGAAGTCGCCGGGCAGCAGCAGCGAACCGTCCGGCTCCCGGGCCACCCCGGTCACGTCCCGGTCGGTCTCGTCGTACAGCTCCCCCACCACCTCCGCCAGCAGGTCCTCCAGGGTCACCAGGCCGTCGACCCCGCCGTGCTCGTCGACGACCAGGGCGAGCTGCTGGTGGCACAGCCGCAGCCGGCGCAGCGCGTCGGACACCGGCAGGGTGCCGGGCAGCAGCAGCGGCGGGCGCGCCCGGTCGCCGACCGCCGCCGCGCCCGCCGCGACGAGGTCCCGGATGTGCACCACGCCGCGCACGTCGTCCAGCCCCCCGGGCCCGACGACGGGGGCACGGGACCGGCCGGCGGCGGCGAGCCGACGCAGCCCCTCGTCGGCGGGCAGGGTCGCGGGGAGCGCGGTCACCTCCAGCCGGGGGACGAGGATCTCCCGCAGCGTCCGGCCGGCGATGTCGAACGCTCCGGTGAGGATCTCCCGCTGCTGCGCGGACAGGCCCCGCTGGCTGACCACGATCTCCCGCAACTCCTCCTCGGTCATCTCCGTACGACTGGCCCGCGGGTCCCCGCCGGCGAGCCGCACCACCACGTCGGTGGCCTTGCTCAGCAACCAGACCGCCGGTCGGGACAGCCGGGCCAGCAGGTCCAGCGGGCCGGCGCTGAGCAGCCCCCACCGCTCCGCGCGCTGCATCGCCAGCCGCTTCGGCGCCAGCTCGCCGACGACCAGGGTGACGAAGGTGAGCAGCACGGTGACCAGGACGACCGCTGCGCCCCGCGCGGCTTCGCCGAGGAAGCCCAGCGGCCCGACCAGCGGCTCGGCCAACGAGACCGCGGCGGCGGCGGAGGCGAGGAACCCGGCGAGGGTGATGCCGAGCTGGATGGTGGCCAGGTAGCGGTTGGGGTCGCGGACCAGCCGCGCCAGCCGCTCCCCCGAACGGCTACGCCGACCCAGCTGCCGCACCTGCCCCTCGCGCAGCGTCACGAGCGCCATCTCGCTGCCCGACAGGGCCGCGTTGACGAGCACCAGCACGGCCACCAGCGCGAGCTGCCCGAGCGGTGCCCCCATGTCAGTCGACCTCCAGGTCGTCGAGGGAGATCTTGTGCGTCATCAGCCACCGCGCCAGCGCCGACATCCCGAACAGCCACAGCGGCGCCGACTCGGTGGTGCCGTTCGTCGCGAAGATCGCGAAGCGCAGGTCCGGAGCGCGGTACGCCTCGATCCGCCATTTGTGCTGCTTGTCCCGCCAGACCGCGGAAGGGTCCATGGCGCCACGCTAGGCGACCGGCCGCCCCGCCGGGGCGGCTTCAGGACGGGGCCGCGACCACGACCCGGGCGTCGTCGGGCAGCCGCCGGGTGGCGCCCCGGCGGTCCAGCAGCTCCAGCAGCGGCACGGCGACGCGGCGGGTGGTGTCCAACGCCTGCCGGGCGGCGCTGAGCGTGAACGGCTGCGGCAGCCCGGCCAGCACCCGCACGGCCTCGTCGACCGCGCCGGGCAGCAGCACCACGTTCTCGGCGACCCGCAGCAGCGCACCGGCCCGCACCGCCGCGCCGATCTCCCGGGGCCCCAGACCCAGCTCCGCCAGGCGCTCGGCCTCGGGGGCCCGGAACGGGCGGTCGGCATACTCGGCGCGGACCCGGGCGACGGCGCGGGCCACCGGCTCCGGCAGCGCGTCGGCGGCGGCCGCGGTGACCCGGCCGGCGTGCAGCCGCAGCGGCGGCCGGACCAGCGCCTCTACCAGCGCCCGGTCGGGCAGGTCGAGGCGCTGCCGCAGCAGCTCCACCGGCGCGCCCGGCTCCAGCGGGTGCTCCCGGGCGTGCCGGGCCACCTCCCCGCCCAGCCGGGTGCCGAGCCGCCGCCAGTGCTCCGGGTCGGCCAGCCAGTCCCCGACGACGGGCTGCCCGGTCACCTCGACGCCGGTGCGGACCAGGTCGGCGGCGCGGGCCAAGCCCCGGCGGCGCAGCTCGCCGGCCAGGTCGGGCCGGCCGTCCACGGTCGCCAGCACGGCCGCGCGGGCAGCCGCCGCGCCCCGGCGGGTCAGCGGCGGCGGCGCGACGTCCAGCACGGTCACGCCGCCGGCCACGTGGTGCCGGCCCGGGTCGCGCAGCAGCGCCCGGTCGCCGACCAGCAGCGGCAGCGGCCGGGCCAGCCGCAGCCGGACGGTGTCCGCGCCCAGCGGTCGCACCCGGGCGGGCACCGCCGCCGCGCCGACGTGCAGGGTCAGGGTGGCGGGCAGCTCCGCCGCGGGGTCGCCGGCCAGCCGGACGTCCAGCAGGTCGGTGCGGTGGAACCGGCCCGGGGTGAGCAGGGCGTCGCCGCGGCCGACCCGGCCCCGGGGCGTACCGCGCAGGTTGACCGCCACCCGGGCGACCGCGGTGACCTCCGACCGGGCCTCGCCGAGGCGGTGCAGGCCACGCACCCGCACCGGCTCGCCGGTGGCGGCGAGTTCCAGCTCGTCGCCCACCCGCAACCGGCCGGCGCCGAGCGTGCCGGTGACCACCGTGCCGGCGCCGCGCACGGTGAACGCGCGGTCCACCCACAACCGCACCGGGACGTCCGCCGCCGGGGCGGGCAGCCGGGCCGCGAGCCGGTCCAGGGCCGCGCGCAGCTCCGGCAGGCCGGCGCCGGTCACCGCGCTGACCGCCACCGTGTCGACCGCGCCGAGGGAGGTGGCCGCCAGCTCGACCCGGGCCCGGGCCGCCGCCGGCCCCGGGTCCGCCAGGTCCGCGCGGGTCACCACCAGCAATCCGTACGACACCCCGAGCGCGTGCAGCGCGGCCAGGTGCTCGGCCGACTGCGGCATCCAGCCCTCGTCGGCGGCGACCACGACCAGCGCGGCGGGCACCGGGCCGACGCCGGCGAGCATGTTCGGCACGAAACGCTCGTGCCCCGGCACGTCGACGAACGCGACCGTCCCACCGGACGGCAGCGTGCTCCAGGCGAAGCCGAGGTCGATGGTCATGCCCCGGCGGCGCTCCTCCGCCCACCGGTCGGGTTCCATCCCCGTCAGCGCCCGGACCAGGGTCGACTTGCCGTGGTCGACGTGCCCGGCGGTGGCCACCACGAACACGTTCAGCCGTCCCCCGACACGCGCAGCACGGCGGCGCGGACGGCGGCGTCGGCGTCGGCGGGCACGCAGCGCAGGTCCAGCAGCAGCCGCCCACGGACGACCCGGCCGAGCACGGGCGGGTCGCCCACGCGCAGCGGCTCCGCGTACCGCTCGGGCAGGCTCAGCGCCCACGAGTCCAGCTCCACGCCCGGGGCGCCGCCACCGCCGACGACCGCGCCGGCCGGCACCACCTCCGCCTTGCACCCGTCGGCCGCGAGGGCGTCCCGCAGCCGCTCGGTACGCGCCCGCAGCGCGCCGGGGTCGGCGTGCAACGCGGCCCGCGTGGGCGTGACCGGGTCGGCGAGGGTGGCCGCGAGCGCGGCCAGGGTCAGCTTGTCCACCCGCAGCGCCCGGGCGAGGGGGTGCCGGCGCAGCCGTTCGACCAGGTCGGCGGCGCCGAGCAGCAGCCCCGCCTGCGGCCCGCCGAGCAGCTTGTCGCCGCTGGCGGTGACCAGGGCCGCCCCGGCCCGCAGGGTGCCGGCCGCGTCGGGCTCGTCGGGCAGCAGCGGGTCGGGGGCGAGCAGCCCCGAGCCGATGTCGGCGACCACCGGCACACCGAGGGAGGCGAGCCGCCGCACCGGCACCGCCGAGGTGAAGCCGGTGACCTGGAAGTTCGACGGGTGCACCTTCAGCACGAAGCCGGTACGCGGGCCGAGCGCCGCGGCGTAGTCGTCGAGCGTGGTGCGGTTGGTGGTACCCACCTCGCGCAGCCGCGCGCCGGTGCTCTCCAGCAGCTCGGGCAGCCGGAACCCGTCGCCGATCTCCACCAACTCGCCCCGGCTGACCACGATCTCGGCGTCGGCGGCGAGCGCGGTGGCGGCGAGCACCAGCGCGGCGGCGCCGTTGTTGACCACGTGCACCGCGCCGGCGGCGGGCACCGCGGCGGCGAGCGCGTCGAGGGCGTCGCGGCCGCGCCGGGCCCGCCGGCCGGTGCGCAGGTCCAGCTCGACGTCGGTGTGTCCGGCGGCGGCGGTGACCGCCGCGACGGCGGCGGGCGACAGCGCGGCCCGGCCCAGGTTGGTGTGCAGCACCACCCCGGTGGCGTTGAGCACGGCCCGGGGCGCGGGCGCCGGCAGGGCGGCCAGCGCGGCGTCGCGTACGGCATCGGGGCTGATCTCGCCGCGGCGGGCCCGCTCCTGCGCCCGCCGGACGGCGGCCTTGACGCGGTCCCGCCCGAGGGTCTGCGCCGCGGCGGTCAGCCGGGGGTCGGCGAGCAGCGCGTCGGTGCGCGGCACCCGCCGGCGCGGATCGGCTGCGACGTCCCCCATGCCCCCTCTTCCGGCAGTTTGGCGGAGACGGACGGGAATCGAACCCGCCTGACCCGGGTCCCGGGCCACACCGGTTTTGAAGACCGGGAGGGGCACCAGCCGCCTGAACGCCTCCAGGCAGCAGTGAACCACAGGCCGGGTGGGCGTGAACGGTGGGGCGTCAGCCCTCGGCGGCGCGCCGCCGGCCGAGGCGTTCCCGCTGCGGCACCACCGTGTACTTCGGATCCTTTGCCGAGGCGACGCCGCCGTAGAAGATGCCGAACCGGGTGGCCACCGACGCGACCAGCAGGGCCGTCCCGGACAGGGCGGAGACCGCCCGGCTGCGCCGGCCGAGCAGCGCGCCGGCCACCCCGGCCGCGGTCAGGGCCCGCCCGGCGCGCAGCAGCCGGCCGGGCCGCCCGGTGCGGTAGGGCTCGCTGAGCAGCCCGAGCCGGGTCTCCACCCGGTGCGCGCCGAACAGTTCCAGGGCGGCGCCCGCCACCGCCATCCGGCGGGCCGGGCCGGCCTGCGCGGTCGGCGCGGCGATCAGCCCCACGCCGGCGCCGCTGGCCAGCGCGCTGCCCGCGAAGACCGTCGGCAGCTCCGGGTACGCCTCGTGCCAGGACGGCACGGCCGTGTCGGCCAGCAGCACGCCGGTGTACGTGGCCAGCGCCGGCGCGGTCGCCGCGGCGGCCAGCCCGGCGGCGTGCCCCACCGGCGGCAGCAGCCGACGGGCGAGCCCGAGCGGCCCCCGCTCGGGCAGCCACGCCGCGCCCTCGGCGACCGCCGCGATCCCGGCGGCCGGGCCGTACGCGCTGAGGATCCAGGTGCCCACGGACATCGGCGAGGTCGGCTTGGCCACCCGCAGCATGTGGTGGAACCGGGCCGGCCGCCCCAGGTCCTTGACCAGGAAGACGGCGCTGGCGGTGACCGCCACCAGCGCGGTGACCCGGCCGGCGCGGCGCAGCGCGGGCCGCCCGGTGACCTGCCCGCCCGCCGCCAGCAGCGACGAGCCGGCCGCCAGCCCGCCGGTGAACAGGTACGCCGCGATGTCCCACTTCCAGACGGGCGCCTTGAGGATCGGCCGGCCGTAGTAGGAGGTGAACTCGGCCTCCGGGACGGTCAGCTCCTCGCCGCCGCGCCGGCCGCCGCCCCGCCGCCGGGGCCGTCCTGGCGCACGGGTCGACGCCGGCGCGGCGGACCCGCCGGGTGGCGCCCCTGGCGAGCCGGCGGCGACCTCGCCGGGGCCGGCCGGTCCGCCGGGAACGCCGGCGTCGAGGCGATCGCGGAAGCGGCGGAACAGGTCTCCCACCGGGCGGTCCGGACTCATGAGGAACCTCCGACGAACGCGGCGACGGCCGCCGCCGCCATGGCCAGGGCCGCCAGGCCGGCCCGCTTCCACATCCTCGGCAGGTCCCGGGTGGTGACCACCGGGTCCGGGGGCAGGCCGTACACCTCGGGCTCGTCGAGCAGCAGGAAGAACGCGCCGTCGCCGCCGACCCCGTCGTCGGGGTCGTGCCCGTAGAGCCGCGCCTCGGTGACGCCGCGCTCGTGCAGGGTCGCCACCCGGGCGGCGGCCCGCTCCCGCAGCTCGTCGAGGGGACCGTACTGGATGGACTCCGTCGGGCACGCCTGCGCGCAGGCGGGGACCTTCCCGGCACCGATCCGGTCGTAGCACAGCGTGCACTTCCACGCCCGGCCGTCGCCCTTGCGCTGGTCGATGACACCGTAGGGGCAGGCGGAGATGCAGTAGCCGCAGCCGTTGCAGATGTCCTCCTGCACCACCACCGTGCCGAACTCGGTGCGGAACAACGCCCCGGTGGGGCAGACATCCAGGCAGGCCGCGTGGGTGCAGTGCTTGCAGACATCGGACATCATCAGCCAGCGGAAGTCGCTGCGCCCCTCCGCGCCGCCGGCCCGCCCCGGCGGCTGCGCCCCGGGCATGCCCAGGAACTCCGGCCCGGCGCTCCGACCGGCCGTCGCGGCGCCGGCGAGCGGCGGCCTGCGGTGCCCGGCCGGGCGGGGCTGCTCGACGAACGCCACATGCCGCCACGAGTTCGCGGTCAGCGCGCCGGTGTTGTCGTACGACATGCCGAGCAGGTCCAGCCCCGAACCGGGGACGTCGTTCCACTCCTTGCAGGCCACCTCGCACGCCTTGCAGCCGATGCAGACGCTGGTGTCGGTGAAGAAGCCCATCCGGGGCGGGGCGTCGACCCAGCCCGCGTCCGGGGCGGGATCGAGCGGCCCGGACAGGCTGTTCGGGTCAGGAAGCATCACGGTCCTCCCCGGCGCCGTCGGTCGGGGCCGGCGCCGGAAACGCCCCCGGGGTGAGGGTCGAGGGCGGATGGCCGGGGACGATACCCGCCCGCCGCCGGTAGTCCGCCACCATGTCCCGCAGGGCTGCCCCGGTGGGCCGCCGCCCCGGGCGCACGTCGCAGGTGCCGACCTTGCTCTCCTGGATGAGCACGTTCGGGTCCAGGGTGATCCCGAACAGGTCGTTGGCCGAGTCGCCCGTCACCAGGCCCTCGAACCCGAAGTGGTACGGCAGCCACACCTGGTGGATCACCCGGCCGTCCACCCGCAGCGGGGCCAGCCGGTCGGTGACCAGCACCTTCGCCTCGATCACCGCCCGCCCACTGACCAGGTGCGCCCAACCCAGGTGCGCCAGGCCCCGCTCGGCCGCCACCTCCGGCGACACCTCCACGAACATCTCCGGTTGCAGCTCCGCCAGGGTCCGCACCGTGCGGCTCATCCCGCCCGCCGTGTGGTGCTCGGTGAGCCGGCTGACCGTGAACACGTACGGGAAGACCGCGCTGTGCTCCTGCGGCGGGCTCGGGTTCACCGAGTTGACGGGGTGCGCGTACACCTTGCGGGTGGGGTTGGCCTGCTGCCGGTAGAGCGGGTTGCGCACCGGCGACTCGGCCGGCTCGTAGTGCGTCGGCAGCGGCCCGTCGAGCACCCCGCTGGGCGCGTACAGCCAGCCCTTCCCGTCGCCCTGCATGACGAACGGGTCGTCGCCCGCGATCCCCTCCGGGCCGGTCGCGCCCTCCGGCGGCCGGTACGTCGGCGGCTTCGTCTTCTCGAAGTCCGGCACGTCGTAGCCGGTCCACTCCCCGGCGTCGGGATCCCACCAGACGTAGCGCTTGCGCTCGCTCCACGGCCGGCCCTGCGGGTCGGCGGAGGCGCGGTTGTAGAGGGTGCGCCGGTTGGCCGGCCACGCCCAGCCCCACTCGGCGGCCACCCAGTCCTGCTCGTGCCGGGGCTTGCGCCGGGCCGCCTGGTTGACGCCGTCGGCGTACACGCCGGAGTAGATCCAGCAGCCGACGGCGGTCGAGCCGTCGGCGCGGGCCTCGGTGAACGTGGACAGCGGACGGCCCGTCGCCACGTCGTACCCGTTGATCTCGCGCAGCACCGCCTCGGCGCTCGGCTCGGCGTGCGGACCGTGCGTGGGATAGTCCCAGGCCAGGTCGAGCAGCGCCCGGTCGCGCGGCAGATCGGAGCCGGCCAGCTTCTCCCGCAGCCGGCGCCCCAGGTGGTAGAAGAACCACAGGTCGGAGCGGGCGTCGCCCGGCGGGTCGACGGCCTTCTCCCGCCACTGCAGCAGCCGCTGGGTCTGGGTGAAGGTGCCCTCCTTCTCCACGTGCGACGCGGCCGGCAGGAAGAACACCTCCGTCCTGCACTCGGTCGGCACGATCTCGCCCGTGGCCACCTCCGGGCCGTTGCGCCAGAACGTGGCGCTCTCGATCATGAAAAGGTCGCGGACCACCAGCCAGTCCAGGTTCGCCATGCCCAGCCGCTGGGCGCGGCCGTGCGCCGAGCCCACCGCCGGGTTCTGCCCGAGCAGGAAGTAGCCCTTCACCTTCCCGTCGATCATGTTCAGCACCTGCTGGTACGTCCCGTGGTCGCCCGTCATCCGGGGCAGGTACCCGTAGCAGAAGTCGTTCTCCGCCGTCGCCGCGTCCCCCCAGTACGCCTTGAGCAGGCTGGCCGCGTACGCGCCGGCGTCGCCCCAGGAACCCTTCTGGCCGGGGCGGCGGAAGCTGTCCACCCACCGCCGGAAGGTGGTGTGATCGGCGCGCGGCATCGGCAGGTAGCCGGGGAGCAGGTTGTACAGCGTCGGGATGTCGGTGGAGCCCTGGATGCTGGCGTGCCCGCGCAGGGCCAGGATCCCCCCGCCGGGGCGGCCCATGTTGCCCAGCAGCAGCTGGATGATCGCGCCGGTGCGGATGTACTGCACGCCGACGCTGTGCTGCGTCCACCCGACCGAGTAGATCAGCACGCCGGTGCGCTCGCGGCCGGAGTTCTCCGCCCACGCCCGGGCCAGCTCCAGGAACCTCTCCTGCGGGATGCCGCAGACCCGCTCCACCATCTCCGGCGTGTAGCGGGCGAAGTGTCGCCTGAGGATCTGGTAGACGCAGCGCGGATGCTGCAACGTCTCGTCCCGCTCCACCCGACCGCTCACCTGCGCGCCGTGCGACTCGTGGAGCAGCCCGGCCGCGCTGTCCCGCTCCTTCGCGGTGTGCCCGCTGCCGGAGTCGGTCTCGTGGCCCGCGTACTGCCAGGAGTCCTGCACGTAGCTGCCGGTCTCCGGGTCGAAGCCGGAGAAGAAACCGTCGCCGTCCTCGGCGTCGACGAACTGGTCGCTGACGATCGTCGCGGCGTTCGTGTAGGCCAGCACGTACTCCCGGAAGTCCAGCTCGTTCTCCAGGATGTACCGCACCACCCCGCCGAGCAGCGCGATGTCGGAGCCCGCGCGGATCGGCAGGTAGGTGTCGGCCAGCGCGCTGGTGCGGGTGAACCGCGGGTCGACGTGGAACACCCTGGCGCCGCGCCGCTTGGCCTCCATCACCCACTGGAAGCCCACCGGGTGGGCCTCGGCCATGTTCGAGCCCTGGATGACGATGACGTCAGCGTTGGCGACGTCCTGCTGGAAGTCCGTCGCGCCACCGCGACCGAAGCTGGCCCCCAGACCGGGGACGGTGGCGGAGTGTCAAATGCGCGCCTGATTCTCGATCTGGAGCGCCCCCATCGCCGTGAACAGCTTCTTGATGAGGTAGTTCTCCTCGTTGTCCAGCGTCGCCCCGCCCAGGCTGGAGATCCCCAGCGTGCGGTTGAGCGGCCGGCCCTTGGGGTCGACGTCCTCCCACGTCTCGGCGCGGGCGGCGAGGATCCGGTCGGCGATCATGTCGACCGCGACGTCGAGATCCAGGTCCTCCCACTCCGTGCCGTAGGGGCGCCGGTAGCGGACCTTCGTCTGCCGCAGCGGGCTCGTGACGAGACTCCTGCTGGCCGAGCCCTTCGGGCAGAGCCGGCCCCGGGAGATCGGGCTGTCCGGATCGCCCTCGATCTGGGTGACCCGGCCGTCCGAGACGTAGACACGTTGGCCGCAGCCAACCGCGCAGTAGGGGCAGACCGAGCGGGCCATCCGGTCGGCGGTCTCGGTGCGCGCGGTCAGCCCGGCCGAGCGCGCCGACTGCGCGGCGGCGCCCCGGCCCAGCGGATCGGTGCCGGTGAGCTGCCGGTAGACCGGCCAGCCCTCGATGAAGGTCCGCAGACCCATCCCGCGACACCCCCTCCCTCAGCCCGAACGCCGTCGACCCCTCGCACACTAGGGCAGCCCGCACCCCGGCCGCGACCCGAGACCCCGATCACCACCCGACGGTCACCGTCCGCGCCCGCGACGTCGCCATTGGCGTACGCAGACAGCCCCACCCCCGAGCCGGATCGGCTCGGGGGTGGGGCGAGGTCGGGTGGATGTGCCGCTGGCCGGCGCCCGTGTCGGGTGCCGGCCAGCGTTCCCCCTTGTGGTGAAAGTCTGTCTCTGTGGGTCAGTTGTTCCAGTGCTTGGCGACGAGGTCGGCGGCCTGCTGCTCCCACTGGGCGTAGTGGTCCGGGTACGCCGACACCTGCACGGTCTGCGCGGCCTCGGTCAGCGGCATGTCCTGCCACCCGTCGACCTGCTTCAGACCCTTCAGGAACGCCATCGTCGAGTACTCGGGGTCGGTGATCTGCTCCACCGTGCCCCAACCCGAGGACGGGCGCTGCTGGAACAGGCCCTGCGAGTCGTGGTCGTTGCGGTCACCCAGATGACCCAGGTTCTCCAGCTTCGACTCCTGCAACGCCGTCGCGATCGACACCACGGCGGCCCGCTCGTCCATGCCGGCCTTCTTCGTCGCCGCGATGATCGCCTTCACGTTACCGACCTGCTCGTCCGACAGGTCGATGCGCGACTGCGCACCCTGCACACCGTGCGGGATCAGCTTCGCGGTGTCCACGGCCGGCTTGTCCGCCGCCACGGCCACGGCGGTGATCGGGGTGCTCTCGACCGTCGGGGCGGCGTGAGCAGCGGCCGGACCGGCGAACACACCACCGGCGAAGGCCAGACCAGCAATACCGAGAACGCTCTTACGCATGATCGTGTTCATCAGATGCTCCATTCGGGGGTTGGCACCACACGCCGAAGGGGGGTTCAGCGGGGCGCAAGCACCGTCCGGCGCTCAACAAACTCGGGGGATCCGGCGCGTGCCGCGCCGGGAAGAATCAGACCGGCCATATCTGGAGACCACGGGAGTGGCCTGTGTCGCGGGGCGAGGGGGTCGCCCCTTCACTGGCCGGGACCATGTGTAACGACGGCGGCCCACCATCATTCCGGGGCCGGGGCCGGGGCCGGGGTCCGCATACCAACCCCTGTCGGGGCGGCGGCGTGGTCGTGCTCGGTCGTACGCATGGTGTAACGACCCCGGCCCGGCCACGATTCCGCGCCCACGAT
>NZ_JBEYTP010000035.1:0-75729 GCF_040643125.1 Micromonospora sp. NPDC047465 | reverse complement strand
TCTTTTCCCTTTATTCTTTATATTATTCTTATCGTAATAAATGTAGCCCCTGCCCCCCCCTACCCCCGCCCCCCCCCCCCCGCCGCGGCGGGGCCCGCCCCCCGCGCCCCCCCCCCACGACCGTCTCGCGTTCATGACCGTCGACTGTGGGAGGCGCTCCATCCGACGACTGCGGCCCCGGCCGGAGCCGGCTTCCCCAGCGGCCACGGCTGGCCGCCCAGCCCGGCTCCTCGCCGGGACGTCAGCGTCGGGCGCTGCGGACCATCGCCGCGATGAGAACAGCACCGACGGCGACGTGCATCAACGCGAGGGCGACCATGGCGCCGCCGCTGTCCGCGGCGGTCGGTCCGGCCAGGGAGAGCAGAGTGAAGACCGCCGCCACGATCACCCAGATGCGCAGGCCGTGCCGGGTGACCCGCTCCAGGAGCGCGAGGAGCCCCCAGCCGAGCAGGGAGGTGAGCAGCGACGACACGATCACCGCCCCCAAACCGATCTTCATGGGCGGCTCACCCTCGGCCAGCGTGGCCTCCAGGTCGACGCCGGCGACAGGAGCCGCCACGACCCAGACGAGCACGGCGGCCAGAACGGCCAGCAGCACACCGAGCGCACGATCACGCCACCGCACGCTGCGACTTCCGGCCGGATTTACGGCGGCTTGCGAGACAGCAGAATCCATGACAACCCATCCTTCAGTTTCCTGAACAGTTCCGCGACACGGGTGCTGTGCACATATACCGCCAGATGCACAATGCATGGAGCCTACAGGAGGCAGCCAACCGTGGCGATGGACGATCACCTCTTTTTGCCAACCAGAACGGTCGATCGACGCCGCCCGGATAAACCGTCCGACTTCGAATTCCGGCACGTCGTGGTGTGGACGCCCCACCGGTTCCGATTGGCGGGAACTCCGGGCGCCGGATCGCGCGGAGCGAGTGGTGCACCACGGCAGGGCGGCAGTATCGGCGTGCCGGCACCGCGCGGCGCTGTCCATGCTGCCCGGTCCTTCCCGCAGCCGCACAGCGCCGCACGTGACGAGAAGACACCCGCCGGTCCTGCGGGCAGGCTGGACACGACATCGGCGCACGTGACCATGCGCGTGTGGTGACGTCGGCGGGTCGCCCGTGGCACATCGTCGGCTGGCGTCACCGCCGCCGTGCCGGAGCGGACAACGCCGGCGCCCATCCGGGTCCAGCCGGCCGCGCCGGCCCCGGTCACGCGGGCAGGTCCGGGCCCGGCCGCGGCATGGGAGCGGGTGCCTCTCCCGCGCCCCGTGCCGCAGCGGGCCCGGTCCAGCGCCCTCACACCGGCAGAACGGACACCACGTGGTCGCGGCCCGATCGAGTTCCGACCACGAGGAGAACGCATGTCGATCCCAGCAGAAGCACCCGCCTTTCCCATCGGACGGCAGTGCCCCTACCGACCGTCGCAGGGCTACGCCGACCTCCGCAGCAAGGGACCGCTGTCGCGGGTACGGCTCTACGACGGACGCGAGGCATGGCTGGTCACCGGCTACCCGGAGGCACGGGCGCTGCTCGCGGACCGGCGCGTCTCGATCAACCCCCGCCTCGACGGCTTTCCCGCCCTGAGCGCGGAGATGGCCGAGCTGGAGAACACCGGCTACACGGACGTCCTGATCGGCGTCGACCCGCCGATGCACACCCGGCAGCGCACCATGCTGATTCCCAGCTTCTCGGTACGTCGAATGAACGCTCTCCGCCCCGCCATCCAGGACATCGTCGATCAGCGCATCGATGCGATGCTGGCCGCCGGCCCGCCGGCGGACCTGGTCGCCACGTTCGCGCTGCCGGTGCCGTCCATGGCGGTCTGCGTGCTGCTCGGCGTCCCCTACGAGGATCGCGATGCCTTCGAGGGGCCCGCCCGGAGCCTCTTCGACACCGACCCCGAGCAGGCCGCGGAGGCGATGACCTCGCTCAGCGACTACTTCGGGCAACTCATCCGCAAGAAGGAGACCAACCCGGGCACAGGTCTGCTCGACGACCTGATCGCCGGCGCGGTACGCGAGGGCTCGCTCTCTCGAGAGGAGCTGGTCCGCTACGCGATGCTCATGCTCATCGCGGGGCAGGACACCACCGCAAACGTCATCTCGCTCGGGACGCTGGCGCTGCTCGAACACCCGGACCAGTTCGCCAAGCTGCGCGACGATCCGGATCTCGCTCCCGGGGCGGTGGAGGAGATCATGCGCTACGTCTCGCTCATCGAGGCGATATCCCGGGTGGCGCTCGAGGACATCGAGATCTCCGGCTACCACATCAAGGCTGGTGAGGGCCTCCTGATCGGTGCGGCGGCGGCGAACTTCTCGACCGCGTTGGTGTCGACTCCGGAGCAACTCGACGTGACCCGGTCGCCGCGGCACCACCTCGGTTTCGGCTTCGGCGTCCACCAGTGCATCGGGCAGAACCTCGCTCGTATCGAGCTGGAGCTCGCATTCCGTACGCTGACGCGGCGAGTTCCCAACCTGCGGCTCGCGGTGCCGGCAGGCGAGATCCGCACCAGCGTCACCGGCCCCATGGAGCGGCTCACGACCCTGCCGGTGACCTGGTAGGGCTCGTCGCGTCACACGCCGTGTTCCGAGCGGCACCGACGACGCCGGTCCGTGACAGCCACCTGTCACGAACCGGCGTCTCGTGCGTCCCGGGTCCTCTCCCGGGCAGCGCTCCGCCACCCGACGCGCTGCGCCGGGTGGCGGAGGTGGTCGCCGGGGAACTATCGGGGGAGGTGATCGGGCTCGTCCCGCCGGAGCAGCGCGTAGCGCGCCGCGAGCTGGCGGAAGGACTCCTTGGGCTCCCACCGGTAGGGCGACGCCGGATCGTGGTATTCGTCCCGGATGGTCTTGACCAACGCCATGCTGGCCACATCGAGGTCCAGCCGGCGGTCCGCCGAGTGCGGGTGCGTCGGGTGGATGAACTCGCTCACCGCGACGCCGTCCATGCCAGCCCGTCGGAACACCTCGAGCATCCGGTGGTGGAACGCCGCCTGGGCGTGCTCGTCGCGCAGCACCCCCTCGTCGACCGTGTGCACGGGTCCGCGGCGGTCGACGACGTCGAACGAGAGGAAGGCCATCTCGCCGGCGCGGGGATGGGTGGCGGTACCGAACTCCGCGATCATCACCGGCTTGCCCCACCGGTGATAGCGCTCGAGCTCACGGACGTGATCGTCGTCGCTGGTCGGGTACGCGAGGGTGTAGAAGTGCATCAGCCTGACCGTGTCGAACAGTCGCCAGTCGACGTCCTCGAACGGCGCCGCCGCGTAGCTCACCTCGCCAGCGAAGACGGGCCGCACTGACCGGACAGCCCGGTCCAGGAACTGGTTGAGGCGCGTGTTGGCCCTGTCCAGGTCGACCGTGCCGGTAGGAGCGAGGACCTGGTGGTCGGCCTCGGCGAAGATGTTGGCCATCCGCTCGTGGTACCGGTCGCCGGGGACCAGGCCCGGGGTGAAGACCAGGTGTACGCACCCCATGGAGAAGCTGATCCGCACCCCGTCCCGTCTCAACTGCTCGGCCAGGCGTGCCGCCTCGACCAGGTGGTCGATGATCTCCTGCTGGGTTCGGTCGACGAGGCGGGGCTGGAACCACACGTGGAGTCCGACGTCGGCGGCCGCCCGGGCCGTGTCGGTCAACCGCCCCAGGTCGCTGCCGTAGACGGTCACCGAATTGCAGCTCAACTGCCGGCGGATCGCGCCGATCTCCTGCTCCATCCGGTCCCGGCTCCACACGAGCCGGGACAGCTCTCCCTGTCCGGTGGCGAAGTTCGTACCCGTGTCGTAGGTGACACCGACCGATCGCAGCGTGCCGCGCCCGGCGGCGCGTGGGGCGGTGGCGGGTCGCGGACCAGATGTCATGGGGTCTCCTTGATGGCGTCGTGTCCCGGTGCGCCTCGGCGCAGCCACGTCGGAGCCGTACGAGCTGACTGCGGCCTTGCGACGGTGGGCCGGTCGATGCGACGCACGGCGCGGACCGACGTGTCCGGAACCGACCCTCGCAACACCTGCCTCGGGCCCGCATCTCCGGCCGTGCGGGCACGCCCGGCCCGTCTCCCCGGCGGCCTCGACCCGACAGTGGCGGCGCACGGACGAAGGTGCCCGGGCAGGCGGGCGCTGCCACGCTGTGCTCATGGCGGATTTCGACGGCAGGACGGTACTGGTCACCGGGGGAGGCAGCGGCATCGGCCTGGCCACGGCACGCAGGCTGCTGGAGGCCGGCGCACAGGTGGTGATCTCAGGTCGGAGCAGCGCCCGTCTACAGGGTGCCGTCGAGGCGCTCGGCGCGCCCGACCGCGTGCTGGCCGTTCCGGCCGACGTCGCCAAGGGGCGGGATCTCGACCGGCTGATGACCGTGGTGGAGCATCGGTTCGGCCGTCTCCACGGGGTGTTCTGCAACGCCGGCGTCGCGCGGTTCAATCCGAGCGCGGCGGTGACCGACGAGGAGTACGACGACCTCATGGGCACCAACGTCCGGGGCGTCTTCTACACCGTCCAGAAGGCACTTCCACTGTTGGTCGACGGTGGGGCGGTGGTGGTGAACGGGAGCTGGCTGGTGCACCGGGGGCTGGCGACGACGCCGTTGTACGCGGCGGGCAAGGCGGCCGTGGTGAACCTCGCGCGGTCGCTCGCCGCCGACCTGGGGGCCCGGGGTGTCCGGATCAACGCGGTGAGCCCGGGCTACATCGTGACCGACATGTTCCTCGGCATCGCGGTGACGGAGGAGGCCAGGGAGTCTGCCCGGAGCCAGGTGCCCCTGGGCCGGTTGGGGCGGCCGGACGACGTCGCGGACGCCGTGGTGTTTCTGCTGTCCGACCGGTCTGCGTACATCACCGGTCAGGAACTGCTCGTCGACGGCGGACTGATCACATCGGTGCCGCGGTGATGCCTGGCGGCCGATCCGCACGGATCGGTCGCCCCCGCCGGCCGGGCCGGCGTAATCCTGGCGTGGTGGGCCCGGCGCCCCACGCCCGGCGGGCACCGCGCGATCGCTCTGGGGTGTGGCTGATCGCGCGGTGCCCGCCACGTCGGTCCGTGTTCAGGACACCTTGGTCAGGGTGGCGTGCATGAACGGAACCCAGTTACCGTCGGGCAGCGGGAAGTCGCAGTCGTAGCTGATGGTGCCGTCCTCGTTGAGCTTGCGAATGTACTTCGCCGGGCCGACCAGGACGAGCTTGTCGTCCTCGAAGTCGCCGATGTAGTGGCTCTGCTCGGCGTTGTACGGTCCGAAGCTGCTGAAGTAGTGCGTCCGGAACTTCTGGGTCTCCGGGTCGTAGTCGAAGAACTCGTACCCGACGTCGGGCACCTTGCCCGCCGGTCCCAGGTCCATCGCGCAGTTCCAGCGGTGGACGAGGAAGAATCCACCCTCCAGCCACTCGAAGGTCTCCGTGCCCGACAGCTCCGCCGGCGGGCCCATCGGGCCGGCCTCGGTCTTGCCGCTGAGCTTCCACGTGCCCACGAGGTAGTCGAGGCGCCGGAGGGCCGGGTCGGGCTGCGGCGGCGGGGGCATCTGCTGCGCGTTGTCAGACATGATCGCTCCTTGGCATGTTTCGATGCGGATGAAGGCGTGGCACGACACGCACGTCGAACACGTGGTCCGAGTCGCGTGTCAAGCGCGCCAGACCACGAGGGCACCGCTGCGGCACCTTCCGGGGGATGAGCGGAGCCACGACACGTTCGTGCCGTCGATCGTCTGGCGCGCCAGCCACATCCCTTATGACGCAGCGGCGCCGGACAACTCATCGGTTTCGGAAGCGAGCATTCACACAAGGGCAATTGCTGCCCTTACGGCGGATAGCTGATCCACCAAACGGACAGCCGCCATCGGCCAGGAGGAAGGCTCGGCGGTCCACCCGGACCGGGCCGCACAGCGAACCGGGCGCGCGGCGCAGAACGCCACACGCCCGGGACGGGCACCCAGTGGGTCAGAGATACGGCCTCCGCGCGGCGATGATCGCGTAGCCGATGTCGGCGCCGTAGGCGAAGTAGTCCCGGTACGACCGCTTCAGCTCACCCACCATCTCCTCGCCGAACCGCGAGGCGAGTTCATCGTGCAGCTCGTTCGCACGGTCCAGGTAGCGCAGCCCCATGCCGTACACCCGCGGGCCGCACTGGGTGTATTCCTCGACGTCGAACCCCGACGTCCGCAGGCGCGAGATCCATTCCGGCACCGACAGCAGCTGACCGACCTGGAAGGCCGTCGTGAACCGGGCGGCGCGCTCCGACCCGGCTGGGGCCTCGCGGGTGCAGTCGGCGATGGCCAACCGGCCACCGGGCCGCAGGACACGGCGGAACTCCGCGAGCGGGGCCGCCAGGTCGTCGGCGTGCATGAGCGACTCCACGGCGATGACCGCGTCGAACGTGTCGTCCGGGTAGTCCAGGTGGTTGTAGTCCCCGTGGGCGAACACGATCCGGGTGGCCGCGGCGCTGCGCTCGGCGCGCCGCCGGGCCTCGGCGGCCTGCACGGAGCTGATGGTGATGCCGGTGACCCGTACGCCGTGCTCCTCGGCCAGCTGCACCGCCGGGGCGCCGACGCCACAGCCGGCGTCGAGGACGTGCTCTCCCGGGCGCAGTCCGATCGCCGCCCCCACCTTCCGGGTGATCCGCCTGGCGGCCTCGACCACCGGCGTGTCGTCGTGGTCGTCGTACCAGTACGGCAGGTGTTCCTGGCCGTCGATGAAGATCTGCGACAGTGCCGCGGTCTCGTCGTACATCCGGCCGATGTCGTCGGTGTTGGGTGTCGTCGAGGCCATCGCTCCTCGCTTCTGTGTCGTCGTCTCCGCCCGGTCGCCACCACCCTCGCATCGAAGATCCCGGGGGCACACCTTCGGTGTTGCGGGGGACGACGATTCGGAGCAGCCCGGTCGCGCCCCGTGTCGCCGGCCTGGTAGGACAGTCCGCGATCGGTATAGTGGGAGATGCATATTTGCGCTACCAGTGGACGAAAGAGGGATAGATGGCGACCGTTGACACGAATGCGTCGCAACCCGACGCCGAGCCCGCGACTGCCATCACCATCGACGACGAGGGCTTCTCGGCGCTCGTCGAAGGGCATCGACGCGAGTTGCAGGTCCACTGCTACCGGATGCTGGGGTCCTTCGAGGATGCGGAGGACCTGGTCCAGGAGACGTACCTGCGGGCGTGGCGCAAGCGTGAGACTTTCGAGGGGCGGTCCACCGCCCGGGCCTGGCTGTACAGGATCGCGACCAACGTCTGCCTCGACTTCCTGCGGCGCAACGCGCGCATGCCGGTGGCGCACCGCCAGCCGGCGCTCGGGGCGGGGCCGTCCACACCGCCGCCCCCGACGGACGAGGTGCCCTGGCTCCAGCCCATCCCGGACCACCTGCTCGACCCGGTTGCCCCGCCCGACTCCCAGCCGGATTCGCAGATCATGGCGCGGGAGACCATCGAGCTGGCGTTCCTCGTGGCGATCCAGCACCTGCCGCCCCAGCAACGGGCGGTGTTGATTCTGCGCGACGTCCTCGGCTGGTCCGCCAACGAAGCCGCCACGATGCTCGACATCAGCGTCGCCTCCGCCAACAGCGCGTTGCAGCGGGCGCGGGCGACGCTGAAGGACCGCCTGCCCCCGAGGCCGATCGACTGGGGCCCCGCCACCGATCCGGCCGAGGCTGAGCGGGCCCTCATGCAGCGATGCATCGAGGCGCTCGAGAAAGCCGACGCGGAGAACTTCGCGAAGCTCGTACGCGAGGACGTGCGGGTGACGATGCCGCCGGACCCGTTCTGGATCGTCGGCCGCGACACCTTCGTCGCCGGTCTCCTCGCCCAGTTCGACCCGGCATCCCCGGCCTACTTCGGGGAGTGGCGGGCGCTACCGGCCCACGCGAACATGCAACCGGCCGTCGCCGGCTACGTGCGTCGCCCGGGTGACGCGGTCTACCGTCCGCAGGTCCTCAACGTCTTCAGGATCGAGGACGGCATGATCGCCGAGATCACGGCGTTCCCGCCGGAGGTCTTCCCCACGTTCAACCTTCCCGCGACCCTCTGAGCGCCCGAGGGGCACCCACCATTCGGCGGGTGCCCCTCGGCTCGTACCTCCTCAGCGTCTCCGAGCGACGGTGAGCCCGTCAGCCAGCGGCAACATGACCGCCTCCAGCCGGTCATCGGCCGCGACGGCGGCATTAACCTCACGCATCACGGCCGCACACCTCCTCAGCAGAGGCTCGGCGGCCAACTCAGGCGCCGTCACGAAGCCGTCAAGGAGCACGTTGTCCAGCAGCAGCAGGCCACCCGGACGCAGCAGCGGCACCGCGAGGTCGTAGTAGGTCGGGTAGTTCGCCTTGTCCGCGTCGACGAAGACGATGTCGACGCAGCGCTCCCCCGGCAGCGAACGCAGGGTCCGCGCGGCCGGCCCGAGCCTGAAGTCGATGAGGTCGGCAACCCCCGCCCGCGTCCAGTGGGCACGGGCGAGATCGAGCCAGCGATCACTGTTGTCACAGGTGATCACCCGGCCCCCGGGCGGCAGGCCCCGAGCGAACGCCAGAGCGGACAGTCCGGTGAAGGTGCCGACATCGATCACCGTCCGGGCACCGGATATCCGCGCCAGCAAGGTCAGCAGGCTGGCCTGTTCCACCGGCACCATCATCCCGGCGGCGTCCCCGAGCGCCTCGGTCGCGGCGACGAGGCTGTCCACGACCGGGTCGGGTGGTGTCATCGACGCGAGCATGTACTCACGCAGCACCTGGTTGACCGGTACGTGCTTGGCCATCCCGCCGCCTGCTCCGCCGCCCATACGCCCACCTCCACGTCGTGTGGATCCGCAACCGAGCCGCTCGATGCCGGCTGTGGGCGGTCCAGCCTGATCGTCACCAGCCGCCCGCACCGCCGCACCTTGCTGCGTGCGCAGCTGTCACCCGCAGCGCACGCAGGAGGAAGAGGCGAGCACAGGACGGTGCCACGCTGGCCCAAGGGCACGAAAAGCGATCAACCGGGAGCGCGGATGCGGGCAATGTGGAAAGGCGCGGTCTCCTTCGGCCTCGTCTCGATCACCGTCAGGCTGTACGCCGCGACGGAGGAGAAGTCGGTCCGGTTCCGGCAGGTGCACCGGGACGATGGCGGCCGGATCACGATCCGTCGATTCTGTGACGACTGCGGGACCGAGGTCCCCTACCGGGACATCGCCAAGGGGTACGAGTTCGACGACGGGCGCCTGGTCGTCGTCACCGACGACGAGTTGGCCGAACTGCCGCTGCCGACGGTACGCACCATCGAGGTGCTGAAGTTCGTCCACACCGAGGAAATCGACCCCATCCTCTACAACCGGACCTACTACCTGGAGCCGGAGGACATCGCCGTCACGCCGTACGCCCTCCTGCGCAACGCGCTGAGGAAGAGTCGTCGGGTGGCGATCGTGAAGGTCGCGCTACGCCAGGTGGAGAGACTGGCCACCATCCGGGAACGGGACGACATGCTCGTCCTTCAGACCATGCTCTGGCCTGACGAGCTCCGCAAACCGGACTTCCCCTTCCTTCGCGAGACGACGGCGGTGCGGCCGGCGGAGCTGGCCATGACCATCTCGCTCATCGACTCGATGACGGACCACCTCGATCCCGACGGTCTCCGGGACGGGTACCGGACCGCACTGCTGGACCTGCTCGCGGCCAAGGCTGGCGGCGACACGTCCGACGGGGCGGCACCCGATGGGCCTGCCCCCGAGGACACCACGGAAGGGCTCGGCCCCAGCCACGCGCTGCAGAGAGGACGCGTCGCGAGGACGGCCTAGCCAAAGGCGGCCCGCTGGCGGCACACGGCCAGGCTCCGGGCGGGCTCTGGGCGGGTCGGCCAATGTGGCGAGGTACGTCGAGACGACCTCTTCCGTTTCGACCCCTCACAGAGCGCCACCAGCGTCTCTCGGGAGCCAGGGAGTAGAACATGAGGTTTGTCCTGCTAAGTCGGTTCAGCGTCGTGAACACCGACGCCACCGGAGCTGTCGCCTGGCGGCCCGAGGATCTCGAGGCACACTTCCGGTACATGCGCGACCTCAACCGGACACTGGGGAGCACCGGCGAGTTGATCTCCACGCACGAGCTGGCGCTCGCCCCGCAGGCACGCGTCGTCCGTGCCGGTGGCGGAGACGTCGTCATCGACGACGCCGGCAGGGCGGACGGTGACGCCGTGACCTGCTACTGGCTGGTCGACTGCGAGACCCTCGAAAGAGCTGTCGAAATCGCCGCCAGTGTGTCAGCCGCTCCCGGCGCCTGCGGCCAGCCGCTCAATCATGTGGTCGAGCTGCGGCCGGTCATCCTCTGAAGACCGATCGCCGTATCTGGTCGATCGCCGCCCTGCGGTTCTCACCGATGACTCCCCGAGCCCGGGCGTGGCGGGGCTCCACGGTCGTTGTGGACCGGGGAGCCCCGCAGGGCGACTGCGTGGTCAGACCTGGCGGCGGTTCCACGGGCCGGTGACGGCGTACGTGATGCCCGGGTTGTAGACGTTGAAGAACATGGTCCGGCCGTCGGCGGAGAACGTCGCGCCGGCGAACTCGCCGTACTCCGGGTCCCCGGCGGTGCCGACGTTGACCCGGTTACGCGCGAAGACGAACACCTCGCCGTCGGCGGTCGTACCAAGTATGTGCTGGTCCCCGATCCCGTCCTCGCACATCATCAGGCCCCCGTACGGCGACATGCAGATGTTGTCCGGGGCGTCGAACTCCGGGTTCTCCGGCGCCGGCGTCGGACGGGTGAAGATGGTCTCCAGGCGCAACGTGTTGGCTCGGGGGTCGTACCGCCAGACCTGGCCGTCGTGGTCGCGGGCCGAGCCCAGCTCACGCCGGGCGAACGACGAGACGAAGTAGGCGCAGCCGTCCTTCTCCCCCCACCAGGCGCCCTCGATCTTGTACCCACCGGTGATCGGCTTGCCGTAGTCCTGGGCACGGACCGACTCCGTCGTCGCCAGCGGGTCCGGCACGTCAAGCCACTCGACGCCGGAGAAGGAGGTGCCCGCCTCGGTCACCACCGACAGGTCCGGCAGGTCCGGGACGTGCAGAGCCTGCAGCAGGCCGCCTGCCCGCAGGCTCCCGTGACCGCCGAGCGGCCGGTTCGGCAGGAATCGATAGAAGCTGCCCAGCGGCGCCACGAACGCGTCCTCGGTCTCGTAGACGATGCCGGTGTGCGGGTCGACCGCCACCGCCTCGTGCTGGAACCGGCCCATCGCGGTCAGCGGTGTCGGATCGGTGTTGCGGGCATCGTCGTACGGGTCAACCTCGAAGATGAACCCGTGGTCCTTCGTGTACCCGCGGACACCCGCCTTGTCCTCGGTCTCCTCACAGGTCAGCCAGGTGTGCCACGGGGTCCGGCCGCCGGAACAGTTGATGGCCGTGCCGCCCAGGCTGACGTGCTCGGAGACGGCGCGGTTCGACGCGTCGACGGCGAGTGTGCTGGTCCCGCCCCCGGCGGCCGGGTCGTACGTACGCTCCGGCGGAGCCACCACCTTGATCTTCGCGGTCGGGGAGCACTCATGGTTGCGCACCAGGCGAGTGCCACGCGCCTCGTCGGCGAAGGAACCCATACCGTCGAACCGGCTCGGCACGATACCACCGTCCGGCCGGACGGTGCCTTCGCGCGACAGCACCGTGTAGCGGAAGCCCACCGGCAGGTCGAGCATGCCCGCCGGGTCAGGCACGAGCGGACCGTACCCGACCTCCGGGCCGGACACCCCCAGCGCGGGTGCCGCGGTGAACAGGGCGTCGACCGAACCGGCCACGGCCACGGCGAGACCGGCTCCGGCCGAGCGGGACAGGAACTGACGGCGAGACAAAGACACGGACAAGCCTCCTAGACGTCACAGACCGTAGCGGGCCGGCCGATATCGATCCGAGCCGCTCGATCAACTACGTCACATCCCGCCCCACCCGTCAAGATGTTGATCGATTTGATCCCCGTGAAAGATGACCGCCGACCCGGCTCAACCGGTCAAGATCTCGGAATCCAAGCAAACGGCAAGCGCCCAGCCCCGGCGCGGCGGCGGCCGGCGGACCAGATCGACATCGACGCCAGCACCCGCCTGGTCATCGCCATCGGCGACCCAGCCCCGCAACCGCAACGACATCATCGGCGCGACGAGGCCGAACACCTGGACGAGAGCGTCGAGTGCTCTCGCCGCTTTGCGCTCCTGGCTCGGGACGAGGTCTCCGGTGACACACGGCCTAGCATCGCCGGAATGTCGATCACTCCTCGGCGGTGCCGGATCCTGATGCTCTCGGCGGCGGCCGTGTTCCTCGCGGTCGCCCTCGTCATCCGCGCGACGGCCGGCGGCGGCCTCGAACAGCACTCCGGCACCGCCCTGTACGGGTCCATGGTCTGGGCCGGGGTGCTGTTCCTCCGGCCGCGTACGGCGCCGCTGTCGGCGGGCGCGGCGGCGGTCGCCTTCTGCTGGGCGGTCGAGGTGGCGCAGCTGACCGGCATCCCGGCGGCGCTGTCGGCGCGCAGCCTGGTGGCCCGGCTCGTGCTCGGCGTCCAGTTCGACCCGGTCGACCTCGCCTGGTACCCCGTCGGGGTGCTGCCGCTGGTGGCGCTGGCACAGCTCGTGCGCCACACCCGCCGGCGGCGCGCGGACTGAACGGTCGGCGCCGATAAATCGGGGGCGCCGGGAGGCCCACCCCGCCTATCGTGGCACGGTGCTGATCAGACGCGAGGCCCCCGCCGAAATCGACGCCGTCCGGGCGGTGCACCTCGCCGCCTTCGCCGATCCCGACAAGCCGGACGCCGTACCGGTGGAGGCCGGGCTGGTGGACGCGCTGCGGGCGGACGCCGGGTGGCTGCCCGCCTTCTCCCTCGTCGCGACCGACGACGACGGGCAGGTCGTGGGGCACGTGGTGTGCACCCGGGGCCGGGTGGCCGGCGAGCCGGTCGCGCTGGGGCTGGGGCCGCTCGGCGTACTGCCGGCCTGGCAGCGGCGCGGGGTCGGCTCCGCGCTGATGCACGCGGTGCTCGGCGCGGCCGACGCGCTCGACGAGCCGCTGGTGGTGCTCCTCGGCCACCCCGGCTACTACCCCCGCTTCGGGTTCGGCCCGGCCGTCGACCTCGGCGTCACCCCGCCGCAGCCGTGGGGGCCGCAGTACTTCATGGCGCGTCCGATGAGCGCCTGGCGGCCGTCGATCCGGGGCGAGTTCACCTACGCCCGCCCCTTCGACGACTTGTAGGCGGCCCCGACGGCCTTTGCCTCCTGTCGATCGTCGGGCATGATTGGCGGATGGGAGAGGTTTTACCGATGCCGAGCTTCGGTGACCTGTTCACCGACCTGCGCGGCAGCGACCGGACGATGCGGGTGAGCTGGCATCCCGAGCGGGGCGCCGTGGTGCTGTCCCTGTGGTCGGGCACGGTGTGCCGGGGCTCCTTCCGGCTGGCCGCCGCCGACCTGCCGAGGCTGCTGTCGCTGCTCACCGACATCACCGCCCCCGCCCCGGACGGGCCCGCGCAGGGCGCCGCACCGGCCCGCCCCCGTGCCGCCTCGGCCGTGGAGCAGACCGGCGAGATCGACCGGCCCGCCTCCCGCGGCCTGCTCCCGATCGTCGCTGCCCCGCGCGTCGCCTGACAGCTCCGCACGCCTCCACGTCACTCGCCCCGTCGGCTGGCGTGGTGGTCAGGTCTTCGCCGGTAGTGGGGTTGGCGGGCGCGGGCTCGGGACGTTCGTCACGGGGCCGCGCCCGCCACTACGCGGGGCGGCCCTGCCGGGGTGGGACCGTCCGGTAGGTTTCGCAGGCCAGATTGACGAGTTCGGTGAGGTGGGCGGGTGGGTCGTCCTTCCACCAGGCCAGCCAGACCGGTATCGGCTGGGCGTCGCGGACGGCGCGGTACGCCACCCCGGGCCGGGGGTTCTGGTTGGCGGTGGCCTCGGAGGTGATGCCGACCGCCTGGCCGGCGGCGATGAGGGTGAGCCACTCGTCGACGCCGTGGGTGGTGCGGATGGTCGCGGGTTCGGCGCCCGGCTGGAACAGGGCGGGTGTGGTGGTGCCGGTTCGGCTGTCGATGGCGACGGGGTATCTGGCCAGGTCGGCGGTGCGTACCGATCGTCGCCGGGCCAGCGGGTTGTCGGTGGCCACGGCGGCGTAGCGGGTCTCCACGCCGAGCAGTGCGGTGTCGAAGCGGGGATCGGCCAGGTGCCGGCGGATCACGGCGACGTCGGCGGTGCCCTCGCTGAGCCCGGCGGTCGGGGTGTTGGACTGGACGAACACCAGCGGCGCCTGGGGGTGGGCGGCGGCCCAGGTCTTCTGCAGTCGTCTGGTGTGTTTGCCCAGCGCCGCCCAGGCGTAGCCGACGCGCAGCTCGGTGCGGGATTCCTCGACGATCCGTCGCAGGTGGGCGACCTCGTCGAGCACCCGACGCGCGGCGGCGACGACGCGGGTGCCGGTGCCGGTGAGCGAGACGTGCCGGGTCGTTCGCTGGAGCAGGCGAGCGCCGAGCGTCGCCTCCAGGGCGCTGACGGAACGTGAGACCGCCGCTTGGGAGACCCCCAGGACAGCCGCCGCGTCGGTGAAGGTTCCGGCGTCGACCACCGCGACGAGCGTGCGGAGCTGACGCAGCTGCACATCCATACGCCGAGCGTATAACTGTGGCGGCTGGTGCATTTCTGGTATCGGTCGGCGCGGGTCGACACTGCCGTCATGACCGTGAAGACGGCAGGTGAAGTTGCTGCTCAGGGCCCCCGCCAACCGACCGGCGACGGCCGTGGGCCGCTGCTGCACGGGATCGTCACGATGACCGCAAGCGCGGCGAGCAGCCAGGTCGGGGCGGCCGTGGGGGCGCACGCGTTCGCCGCCCTCGGGCCCGCCGGGGTCGTCGCCGTGCGGCAGTTCGTCGCGGCGTCGGTGCTACTGCCGACCGTACGCCCGAACCTGCGTCGCTTCACCTGGGCCCAGTGGTGGCCGACCCTGCTGCTCGGGCTGGTCTTCGCCACGATGAACCTCAGCCTCTACACCGCGATCGACCGGATCGGGCTCGGCATGGCCGTCACCCTGGAGTTCCTCGGCCCGCTCGCCGTCGCCCTGGCCGGTTCCCGAACCCGGCTCGACCTGCTCTGCGCGGCGGGCGCCTGCGTCGGCGTGTACGTCCTGGTCCTACCGGGCCCGGCCAGCGACCACCTCGGAGTGGGGCTCGGCCTGCTCGCGGCGGCGTGCTGGGCGGCGTACATCCTGCTCAACCGGCTCGTCGGGGCCCGCCTGCCGGGGTTGCAGGCACCGGCGGCGGCTACCCTGGTGTCCGCGCTGCTCTACCTTCCGGTCGCGGCCACCCTGCTCGCGCAGGGACGACTGGCCGGCACCGCGATCCTCTACGCCGTCGGTGCGGGCGTCCTCAGCTCGGTGGTGCCCTACGCCGCCGACCTGGTCGCGCTGCGTACCGTGCCGGCCCGCTTCTTCGGCGTGTTCATGAGCATCCACCCGGTACTGGCCGCGCTCGCCGGCCTCGTCCTCCTCAGCCAGGTCCTGAAACCACACGAGTGGCTCGGCATCGCCATCATCGTGACGGCCAACACCCTGGCCGTCCAGGCCGCCTCGGCAGCCAGGGCACGGCACGGCGCGACGACTCGTGCCCGGACCGGTCGGGGGACCGCGCCGCCAACCGCGACTGGACGGCCCGGTTGGCGTCGACCCGGGAAGGTGGGGGTGCTCCGCCGGACCGGACATGCGGTCAGCCCGAGATACCGGCGGTCGGGATCCGGTCGCCCGCATCGAGGAACCGGCCAAGCCGTGCCGCCGGTGACGACTGGGACCGGGAGGCGAGCGCCAACGCTTGCGGAGTGAGGAGTCGCAAGGCGTACGGCGGCGGGCGCGTGCCGCTCGGCATCCCCGTCGCGGCGGTGACCGCCCGGCGCTGTCCGAGCAGGTCAGCGCCGATGTCGACCCGTCCCGTGCGAACATGTGTTCGTGTCGCGCGAGGCCCGCATCCTGCACGCCGACCTGGACGCGTTCTACGCGTCGGTCGAGCAGCGCGACGACCCGCGCCTGCGGGGCCGGCCGGTGATCGTCGGCGGCGGCGTGGTCCTGGCGTGCAGCTACGAGGCGAAGGCCCGGGGCGTACGCAGCGCGATGGGCGGCCGGCAGGCCCGCCGGCTCTGCCCGGAGGCCGTCGTCGTGCCGCCGAGGATGGCGGCCTACACGGCGGCCAGCCGCGCCGTGTTCGAGATCTTCCGGCAGACCACCCCGGTCGTCGAGGGCCTCTCCATCGACGAGGCGTTCCTCGACGTCGGCGGCCTGCGGCGGCTGGTCGGGCCGCCCGCCGACATCGCCGCCCGACTGCGCCGGGAGGTGCGCGCGCGGGTCGGCCTGCCGATCACCGTCGGCGTGGCCCGGACGAAGTTCCTCGCCAAGGTGGCCAGCGGCGTCGCGAAGCCCGACGGCCTGCTGGTCGTGCCGCCGGACGAGGAGCTGGCCTTCCTGCACCCGCTGCCGGTGGAGCGGCTGTGGGGTGTCGGGCCGGTGACCGCGGGGAAGCTGCGCGAGCGGGGCGTCCGCACCGTCGGGCAGGTCGCCCGTCTCGGCGAGGCGACGCTGGTCTCGCTGCTCGGCGCGGGGGCCGGCCGGCACCTGCACGCCCTGGCACACAACCGCGACCCCCGGCCGGTGCAGGTCGGCCGCCGGCGTGGGTCGATGGGCGCGCAGCACGCCCTGGGTCCCGTCCCGCACTCCCCCGCCGAGTTGGAGGCGATTCTCGCCGGCCTGGTCGACCGGGTGGCCCGGCGGATGCGGGCGGCGGCACGGGCGGGGCGGACGGTGACGCTGCGGCTGCGGTTCGGCGACTACACCCGCGCGACCCGCTCGCACACGGTGGCCAAGGCGACCGCCGACACGACGCCGCTGCTCGGCGCGGCGCGGGCGCTGCTGCGGGTGGCGCTGCCGGAGATCGAGCGGCGCGGCGTGACGCTGATCGGCGTTTCGGTGGGCAACCTGGACGACTCCCCCGTGCAGCCGCCGCTGCCGTTCGACCGCGACCCGGGGGCGGACCTGGACGCGGCGGTGGACGCGGTGCGCGACCGGTTCGGGTCGGCGGCGCTCACCCGGGCGGCGCTGCTGGGCCGCGAGCCGGGGCTGGAGATGCCGCTGCTGCCGGACTGATCGAAGGCGGCGGAGCAAGCAGTGGTCGTGACGGTGGTCCCCGATGCCGCTGGTGACCGCCGTCGTCGTCTCGCATCTGGCCGAGTCGAGGCAGCGACACCCGGCAACCGGTCACCCGCTCATCGCCGTGACATGCGCTCCCGCCGCGGCGATCCCACCGCTCATCGCATGCGCATTGCGGTCGATGAATATCGATGGCTAGGCATAACCCACGCCGATCCGGCGGACCCGACCTACCCGACCTGCTGGAGGTCCGAGTCATGCCCCGTCCACCCCGTTCCCGGCGGACACGCGACACACGCCGTGCTGCCATCGCCGCCGTAGGGCTCCTTCTGTCCACCGTCGCAGTGGTGGTCGGGCAGCCGCCTGCCGCCGGCGCCGCACCCGATCCTGTCAGCTCCAGGCCGGTCGACGGCACCTCGTGCGCCGCCAACGTCGACGGCATGGCCGACTTCACTCCCGTCCTCGCGCTCGACCTGCCCGAACGGGCCACCTGGTTGAACCAGACGCCGCCGTACGCCTTCGACCGCACCGCCGAGGTGGCCGCCGGCTTCGACCGGGTCGGATACTGCCTGGAGCTGGCTACTCCGGCGGGCCCGCAGTGGGTGTGGACGGCGATGGCGCCGTTCACCACCGACGCCGGCCGGCTCGGCCTGCCGACCCGCGCCGGGGAGATCATCCGGCAGCGGGTCAGTGACCTGGAGGTCGCGTCGAACGTCCCGGGCGTCACCACCGGCACCGACCTGGCCGGGCACGTGGAGATGTGGCCCCACACCTACAGCAGCGGAGGGTCCCGCCAGATCGCCGGTGCCTCGCCGAGCGTCTACGACGCCGACGACACCGTCAACCCGTCCGGCGGGTACGGGTCGTTCCAGGTGCACCAGGTCGGCGCCACCCGCCCGTCGTCCGTGACGCCCCGCACGGTGCTCGCGGTCAACACCTTCACCTCCTCCGGGGCGCCGCTCTCGCTCGGCATCGGCCCCGCGCCCAGCGGGCACCCGGACTGGACCTTCGCGGGGAACGCGGGCACCTTCACGCAGCGCCGGCTCACCGTGTACGCCCGGCCTTCCGTGCTCGCCCTCGACCAGCACCCGCAGGACCGCCAGTTGTACCCACGGGACGCCTCGAACGCGGCAACGGTGCCCGTGTCCGGGACGGTCACCGATCCGCGGGTCAAGGCGGTACAGCTGAGGGTGACGAGCGGCGAGGACGAGTGGACCTACCTCACGGCGGTCACCGACCGGCGCGACTTCTCCTTCAGCCCCCGCATCGACGCCGCGCTACGCGAGTACCGGTTCGAGCTACGCGCGCTCGGCGCCGGCGTCACCCGCCGGGCCGGCCTGTGGGAGGGCGTCCTGGCCGGGGACGTCTACGTCATCCAGGGCCAGTCCAACGCCGTCGCCGCCGTGTACCGGGGATCGTCCGCCGGCGAGGAGTCGCCGTTCATCCGCAGCTACGGCTCGCCCACCGCGGACCCGGTGCTGTCCGCGGCGGAACGCAGCTGGAACTACGCCGCCAGCGAGGTCACCAACCAGCCCGGTTCCGTCGGCCAGTGGGGCATCCGCATGGCCCGCCGGATCGTCGACACCTACGGCGTCCCGGTCGCCCTCGTCAACGGCGGCCACGGCGGCCGACCCATCTCGTTCTTCCAGCGCGACGACGCCGACCCCGACGCCATCGGCACCAACTACGGACGGCTGCGGCAACGACTCGTCGCCGCCGGAGTCCAGGCCGACGTGCGCGGTCTCCTCTGGTATCAGGGCGAATCCGACAACGACAACGCCGCCGTCCACGTCTCCGGGTTCACCGCGCTGCTCACCGACTGGCGCAGCGAGATCGGCACCCGCGCCGGCGACGGCGCCCGGTACTTCGTCTACCAGGTCCGCACCTCCCCCTGCGGCAACAGCACCACCGGAGCGCTGCGGGAGGCGCAGCGGCAGATGGGTGACACCCTCGGCGTCACCCTGCTGTCCACGAACGGCCTGTCCGGCCACGACGGATGCCACTACGCCTGGGAACAGGGCTACCGGGAGATGGGCGATCACACGTTCGCCGTGGTGGCCCGCGACCTGTATCACGGGCCGAGTGCCGGTGTGGCACCACCCAACCCGCGCAGCGCGACGTTCTCCAACGCCGAGCGCACCGAGGTGACGGTGCAGCTGCGCAGCGACGACCCGCTGGTTGTCGATCCTGGTGCCGCGGCCGACTTCCGGGTCAACGGCAGCACGGCGACGGTCACCGGCGTCGAATACCGGGCGGGCGGTCGGCTGGTGCTGACGCTCTCCGCGCCGGCCGACGGGGCGACCGGGGTGAGTTACCTGAGCCACCTGCGCGCCGGGCCGTGGATCGTCAACGCGACGGGCAGTGGGCTGCTCACCTTCCACAACCTGCCGATCGCCTGACCGGCGGCCGGCAGGGCCGGAACGGGCCCGTCGGGCCGTCGGTACCGGTCGGAGGGCCGTCAGCCGGCCGGCAGCACGGCGGTGCCCTGGCGGTAGTTCCTGCCGTTGCCGTCGGGGCGGTAGTTGTTCTCGACGTTGCCCGCCGAGTCCACCGAGAACCAGTGGACCGTGGTGCCCGCCGGGACGGTCAACGTCTCCCCGCCCTCGCGGACGCCGGCGGAGCCGTAGAGGGTCGACGCGTACGTCGGGGCGGCCCGGTCGAGGGTGTAGAAGACGGCCGCCGGCTCGCTCGTGGAGAACGTCACGGTCACCATGCCCGGCGTCGAACTCGGCGCGACCGCCAGCGTGCTGCGCGGCCGGCTGTTGTCCTTGGCGAAGTCACGGGCCACCCGCATCAGTTCGACGAGGCCGTTGGCGAACTCCATGGTCTCGTCGTGCGCCTCGTCCCACGCCGGCTGGAACGAGGTGCCGACCTCGAAGTTCCAGGCGTAGATGCCGTACTTGTACCAGAGCATGTCCCCGGAGTTGCCGGCCGCCGAGTAGAGCACGTCGGAGATCGGGCCGGTGCGCGCCGGGGTGACCGCCATGTTGCGGTGCCGCTTGATGGCGGCCAGGATCCGCGACGACGCGCCCCAGAACGCCGACTCCTCGGCCAGGGTCGGCCGCGGCGCGGAGACCCGGTCGGGCAGCGCGTACGCCCCCGGCGACCACATGAAGTAGTTGCCCGACGAGTGCAGGTTCATCGAGAACCTGATGTTCGGGCGGGCGGCCAGCCAGTCGACGTTGCGGTTCTCCGGCTCGGACAGCTCGCTCGGGCCGGCGTAGGTGCCGCTGGTACAGCTCGACGACGCGCCGGAGTAGCCGTCGAAGAGGCTGTACTCGGTGTAGTTGCGGTTGTTGTCCACGCCCCACGAGTTGCGGGCCAGGAAGTCGGCGGCCCCGGTCGACGGGCAGTGGTTGGTCATGTTCTTGCGCTGGGAGTTGAAGTCGTAGAACGAGTAGTGCCCGCCGTCGGGGTTGACCGACGGGGCGATCCAGATGTCGAGGTTGTCCAGCAGCTGCTTGGTCTGGCCGTCGTGGGCGTAGTTGCGCAGCAGCCGTTCCGCGGTCTCGACGGTGACCAGCGGCGGCACCCACTCGCGGGCGTGCTCCTGGGCGTAGGCGAGCACGCCGAGCTTCGAGCCGTCGCGGTGCTTGCCGATCCGGATGGCGTACACGGGGTGCGGGTCGCGGGAGACGCTGCCGGGCGCGCTGAGGCCGTCGCTGAGCGGGGTCCGCGGCGCCGGCGCGACCACGCCGGTGCCCGGGCTGCCCCGATAGGTGTACGCCCGCAGCAGCGCCCCGGCGCCGGCGTTGAGCGCCGCGACGACCTGGGCGGCGGTGCTGGTCACCGCGCCCGCGCCGTCGGTGCCCAGGGTGACCCGTACCGCGGAGCCGGTGACGGTCACCGACAGCGGCGTGTTCGCCGCGCCCGGGTCGGCGAGCTCCACGGAGATGGCGTTGCCGCCCTCGTGGCCCCACGCGAGGGAGTCCACCGCGACGCGGCTGGCGGTGGCGGTGCCGAGCACCGCCTGCGCGTGCCGCCGGTAGCCGTTGGTCTTGTAGGGCAGCTCCACGACCTCGGCGAGCCGTGGGAACTCGGCGGCCAGCTGGTGGATCCGCGCGTACAGCTCGGTGGGCGTCAGATAGCTGGTGACGAAGTCCTTCTGGTAGCCCGGGCCCTCGGGGCCGGTGCCCGGGGTGGGCAGCCACTCCCGCACCTGCGCGACGGCCACGTCACCGGTCGGGCTGGTGATCCGGATGCGGTCGGGGCGGCTGGTCACCGTGGCGGCGCCCCGGTGGTACAGGTAGACGCCGGCGTCGACGAACCGGGAGATGGTCTGCGTCCCGCCGGAGCCGAACTCGGTGCCGGGGCCGCTGTCCCGCTCGACGGTGAGGGGGGTCGCGGCCGTCTGGCCCTGCGCCCATTTCGCCTCGACGGAGAGGATCTGGCTGGTCCCGGAGGTGTACCAGTCCGCCCGGATGATCTTGACGTCGGAGGCGTCCGGGGCGGTCGGGTCGGCCGCGGCGGCGGCGAACTGCCGGTTCTCGGCCACGTGGCCGGCGATGGTCGCCTCGCGTTCCGCCACCCGCTCCCGGGCGTCGGCGGGCCGGTGCAGCACCCTGCCGAGCGTGAAGCCGGCCCCGGTCAGCGCCGCCGCCTCGCCGGCCGTGACGACCGCGTGCGCGACGACGCCGTTCTCGGTGTGGGCGACGTGGTGGTCGAGGTCGACGCCGGTGGCGACGAGGGCGTCCAGCTGTGCGGTGCCGGCGAGCAGCACCTCGACGACGTTCGCCTCCTCGTCGCCGACCCGGACCAGGTCGACGGCGGGGGCGGCGGACGGCGCGGTGGCCGAGGCCGGGCTGACCAGCAGCACCACGGCCACGGCCCCGGCCAACACGGCGGGAAGGGGAAGGCGGCGTCGCCACCGGGGACCTAGGGGATCACGCATCTGTCGACCCTTCTGTTCGTCGGCACGGGTGACCGAACGAGATGGCCGAGGGGCCCGCCCGGGGTACGCGGCTCCGCCCCGTCGGTCGCGCGCCACGCCTGCGGCGCCACGACACGGTGGAAGGAAGGTGGTGGTGCTGTCCGGTTGCGGCGGACCGACGCTGGCCGCATCGCCGAGCTGCGGAAACGTCGTCGGGCTGATAGACGGGAGGCTGCTCCGGTGACGGTCGGTGGACTGCGCCAATCCTCAGTGCGCCCAAAGTGATCTGTCAATACTCCGGAAAGCCCCCGGGGGCTCGCCCCGGCGGTCCGGGGCACCACTGATCCCCGGGCACCTCCCCGCGCGCCCCGGCCCAGAACGGGCCGGGGCATCACGACGATCCGGGGCAGCGCGGGCAGCCGGGATCGCTGGTGCAGGCGCCGGAGAAGGTGGAGCAGGGTGCTGACGGGCGCGCACCGGCAGCGCCCGGCACTGCGCCAGTCCCGCCGGCAACGCGAGGTGATATCCGTTTTGCACCGGTGAGACGATGCGGGCGTGAACAAGATCCCCACGCTGTTCCGCCGCGACCCGGACGACCGCAAGCGCGTCCTGCCCGAGGCAGACCCTGCCTGCCAGTGGGTCCTCGACGGCGAGGGAACGCCGACGCGCAAGTACGACGGCACCTGCGTGATGCTCGACGAGGACGGCACCTGGTGGGCACGGCGCGAGGTGCGGCCCGGCCGGACACGACCGCCCGGCTACCGGCCGGTGATGACGGACGAGGTCACGGGCAAGACCGTGGGGTGGGAGCCGATCGAGCAGTCGCCGTACGCGCGGTACCACGCCGAGGCTCTCGCCGGCTCGCCCGAGCGACGCCGCGCCGGCACCTACGAGCTGATCGGCCCGAAGATCAACGGGAACCCCGAGGGCGTGCGGGGCCACGAGCTCGTACCGCATGGCGACGCGGAGAGGCTGGACGTGCCGCGCGACCTGGCCGGCCTGCGTGACTGGCTGCTGGCGCACCCTCAGTACGAGGGCATCGTCTGGCACCATCCGGACGGCCGGAGGGCGAAGTTGAAGCACCGCGACTTCGCCTGAGCCGGCGGTTGTACGTCTTCACGCGCTGCTGCCCGCGAGGCAGCGGCGCCGTGGGGAACACACGCCAAAGCGGCCCCGGTGCCCTGCCCCCTCTCAGTCCTCGACGTCGGGTGACTCCGGCGGCGGCAGCGGCAGTTCGACGGCGGCGACCGCTCCCACGCGTACGGCGGAGTGCGCCGGCGGCAGCTTGTCCGCTCGCGGCGAGCGGCTGTGCACCGCGCCCCGACCAGTCGGGTCCGGTCGCCGGCTCACCTCGCAGGTCACCATCCGGATCGGCGGAGGCGGTGCCGTGAACCGGCCGGCACCCCAGCGCACCCACAGCGGGATCCGCCCCGCGTCGGCTTCGGCGAGCAGCTTCTCCCAGGTGCGGCGGCGCGTACCATGATCGACCTCGACGACGACCGGCGGGCCGTCAGGCCGGGCACAGGCCACGTCGAGCACCGACTGCTGTGCGGACATCGGCGGCGGCAGCGGCAGCACGCTGGACGCCCGCCGGTAGACCCGCCAGCCCCGCTGTTCCGCCCAGTCGACCACCGCGTCGATCAGCCGGGCGGTGACCTGGTCCGTCGTCAGGTCGGTGAAAGTGACCGCGTCGAGCCGGTCAGCCAGCGACGCCGCCAACCGCTCCCCGTCCTCACCGAGCACCACCGCCGCAGGGTAACCGCGCAATCGGCCGTCCGCGCCGGCGGGGCAGCACGAGTGGGCGGGTCAGCGATGCGCCACTGCGACTCGTCCCAGTTGCCGCACGCGTGGATGATGGCGGCTGTGAGCCACGTGCACTCGATACCGGTGCGGGTTCATCCCGAGCCGTGCGAGACGATCGCCAGCCTCCCGCATCCGCGACTGCGGCCGTACGTCGTCGGTTACGCGGGCTTCCGTTCAGGTTCGGGAGCAGCCGTACGGCACCGGGTCCTGCCGATGAACCTGGCCACGATGATCGTCGACTTCGCCGGGCCGAGCAGGGTGATCACCGGGCCCCGAGGTGTCCCCGTCGTCCACGAGCAGACCGCGTGGGGGGACGGCGTCTCCGTCGGCCTGACGCCGGCCGGAGTGACCTCGCTCCTCGGCGTGCCGATGCGGGAGGTGGCCGGCGGCACCTTCCGGCTGGCGGACATCCTCGGCCACCGCGAGGAGGAGTTGGCCGAGCGGCTCGGGGAGGCACCGGACCGGCCGGCGTGGTTCGCGGTGCTGGACGACTTCCTGACCGCTCGGATCGCCGCGGACACCGGGCCGGACGGGCTGACGATGCGTGCCTGGCGGCGACTCCAGCGATCGGCGGACCGGCTCCGGATCAGCGCGTTGGCCGACGAGCTCGGCGTCAGCCGGCGCACCCTCGAACTCCGGTTCCAGCGACAGATCGGCCTGTCGCCCGGAACTGTCGCCAGGATCGCGCGCTTCCAGCGCGCCCTGCGCATGCTCACCCGGTCCGCCGGCCTGCCGCGGACGGCGGTCGACTGCGGTTACGCCGACCAGCCGCACTTCAACCGTGAGGTCCGCGCCATGTCCGGCCTGACCCCGACCGAGCTGTGCGCATTCTTTCAATACCAGGAGCTCTCCCCCGGCTAGCGTCCCCGGCATGAGGCTCACCGGTAAGACCGCACTCGTGACCGGCGGTTCGCGGGGAATCGGCCGGGCGATCGTGCGTCGACTCGCCCGCGAAGGCGCAACGGTCGTGTTCACGTACAAGGAGAACCGGGCGGCGGCCGACGACCTCGTCAGCCAACTCGCCGGCGCGATCGCCGTCCGCGCCGACCAGGAGGACCTCGCCAACGTCTCGGCGATGTTCCAGCCGGTCCGCGACGGCCTGGACATCCTCGTCAACAACGCCGCCGTCAACCCCCGGGCGCTGATCGCGGACATCACCGAGGACGAGTTCGACAGGGTCCTGACGGTCAACACCAAGTTCCCCGTGCTGGCCATGCGGGAAGCGGCGCCGGTGCTGCGCGACAAGGGCCGCATCATCAACATCTCCACCCTGAACACGGTGGTGCCGGCGCCCGGCCACTCCCTCTACTGCGCCAGCAAAGCCGCGCTCGAACAGTTCACAGCGGTCGCCGCCCGGGAGTTCGGCGCCCGTGGCATCACCGTCAACACGATCTCGCCCGGCGCGACCGACACCGACCTGCTGCGCGCCGCCAACCCCCCGGAGGCGCTGGCCCAGACCGCCGCCGTCACCGCGTTGCAACGGCTCGGCCGGCCCGACGACATCGCGGCCGTGGTCGCCTTCCTCGCCGGGTCCGACGCGCAGTGGATCACTGGTCAGAACATCCGGGCGACGGGCGGGCTGCTCGTTTGAGCTCGATGCCGACGTGCAGCCCTGCCAGGGTGGTTGTCGGTGCCCACCGGAAAACCCGGTGGACGTCAGTGGACACCGCACTACCCTCGTCCGGGTGATCGCTGATCTGCCCTCGTTCGAGTTCGCCTTCCCTGGCCCGCTGCGCGACAAGCTGGTCGCCGCCGTGCTCGACGGGACGAAGACCACCACCACCGGCCTGCTCCAGGACTACGAGATCGACGGCGAGCCGCTGCCGGTGGTGGGCACCCGAGCGGCGGTGGTCGACTCCGCCGGCCGCCGGGTCGCGGTGATCGAGGTGACCGACGTGCGTGTCAGCCGGCTTGGTGACGTCGATTTCGACCACGCTCGCGACGAAGGCGAAGGGGACGACTCGGTTGCGGCCTGGCGCGCCGGGCACGAGGACTACTGGCACGGAACGGACTACCGGGGCTGGCTGGGCAGACCGGACTTCACCGTGAACGACGACACGCCGGTCGTGCTGGAACGGTTCCGCCTCGTCGCGAAGCTCTGACCTCCACGGCTGAAGGACGGTCGCGCTCGCTGCCCGGTCGCACCACCACGAGATGTCCGGGGGAGGCGACGCGTCAGGTCAGGGTCGGTGTGGCGGCGAACGCGGTCAACGTCGCCCGCCGCCGCTCGACCTCGGCGGCGAGCGAATCCGGGTCGCAGCCGGCGAGGTGGTCGCGGATCAGCAGATGGATGAAGCGGTATTCCCCGTCGACCTTGGTCAGCAGGCTCCGGTCGACCGCGAGACGGAGGTACCCGCGCCGCCACGGGTCCGGCCGGTCGCCGTAGGCGAGGGCCATGATGTTGAGCATGAGCGGCGAGGTCAGCAGCTCCCACAGTTCGGGGTCTTCGTGTAGGGCGTCGAGCACACCGTTGAGCCAGGGACTGACCGTGGTGAAGAAATCCACCACCTGTTCCTCGTTGAGCGGCCGGATCAGCACCGCCCCCTGCAGGCGCAGGCGGGCCGACAGGGTCTCGTAGTCGGCGATGCGGCTGCAGACGGCCAGCCGGGTGACGCCCCACCGCTCCTGAAGCGCGTTGATCTCCGCCACGCATCGGGCCCGGTCGCCGTCGCGGACCCTGCTCGGCCAGCGACCCGCGCATCCGCAGCTCGACATAGCGCTGCACCTGGTCGAGGGCGCGGGTGTCGTTGCGGGGATCGTCGGGATGGCGCGCCGAGATCCGGCTGGCCGAGGGTCTGCGGCTCCACGCTTCGACGGCGACGACGCTGACGAGGCCAGCGAACGCGGCAGGCCACAGCCAACCACCGAACGGCTTCAGCCATGCCGGGAGACTGCCCCCGGTCTCGACGTTCACCGCCGTCGGGACGATGACCGCGAGGACGATCGTGGTGACGGCGATCTGGAGTACCCGCAGCAACCCACCCGTCCCATCTCAGCGCCGCACGGCCGGACAGGGCGATACTGTCACCGACTGTCTACTGTGAGCGATCCGCCATCCGGGCCCGATACTTCGGCCGACAGCACGCGCGAGCAGGCCGACGGCGCCCGGCTCCGCTCACCGCCACGGTGGTGCGGGGGTCGCTGTGACGTCCCTGGACAGGTGTCGAACGCGGGCCGCCCGCCACCTGGACCGCACGCCCGCCGGTCGGATGTTCTCCCGGCCGGTGCCGGGAGGTTAGGCTTCGGCGCATGTCGAGGTGGCGATGGCAGGGCCGTCCGGCGAACATCGCCCTGGTGCTCGTGGTCGGCCTGGTGGCCCTCGTCGGCCTGGTGGTGCAGTCGCGTGGCATCGACACCGCCGCCGAACGGGCGGCGCTGCTGGCCGTGCTGGCCTCTTCCGGCGCGCTGTACGTCCGCCGCCGCCATCCGGTCGCGGTGGGCGTGGTGGCGCTGGCCGCCGTCGGCGCGTACGGAGTGTTGCTGCACCGGCCCGGGCCGATCATGCTGGTGCTCGTCGTGGCGCTCTACACCGTCGTCGACGAGGGGCACCTCGCGGTCGCCATCGGGCTCGGTCTCGCCTCGGTGGTCGCCTTCGCCGTCGCGGACAGCTACAACCGGACGGCGAACAGTGCGAACGGGGCGACGCTGCTGCACGCCGGCTGGGTCATCGCGGTCATCGTCGGGGTGACCCGCAACCGCCGGGCCTACCTCGCCGAGGGACAGGCCCGGGCGCTCGCCGCCGAGCAGCGGATGGAGGAGGAGGCGCGGCGCCGGGCCACCGAGGAGCGGCTGCGCATCGCCCGCGAGCTGCACGACGTGCTCGGGCACCACCTCTCGCTGATCAACGTGCAGGCCAGCGCCGCGCTGCACCGGCCGGACCCCGCCCGGTCCACGCAGGCCCTCACCGCGATCAAACAGACGAGCAAGGAGACGCTGCGCGAGTTGCGTACGACTCTCGGGATACTGCGGCAGGAGGGCGAGGCGCCGACCGCGCCCGCACCGGGCCTGAATCGCCTGTACGAGCTGGTCACGGCGGCCGGCCGGTCCGGATTGGAGATCCGCACCGAGCTGACCGAAACCCGTCCGCTACCGCCGGAGGTCGACCTGGCGGCGTACCGGATCGTCCAGGAGGCGCTCACGAACGTGACCCGGCACGCGGGCGCGGCCGCCGCGGTGATCCGAGTCCGGCCCGACCGCGACGACGTGCTGGTGGAGGTCGAGGACGACGGTGCCGGCGCACCGGGCCCGCCCGGCAACGGGATCCTCGGCATGGGCGAGCGGGTCCAGACGTTGGGCGGTTCGCTGAGCACGGGCCCCGGGCCGGACGGCGGCTTCCGGGTGCGCGCCCGCCTCCCGCTGCGGCCCGACCCGGTGCCGGCGGGAGCGCCGGCGCTGCGATCGGGACCGGGGGACGCGGCGTGATCCGGGTGCTGCTCACCGACGACCAGACCCTGGTACGCGCGGGGTTCCGGTCCATCCTTGACGGCGAGGACGGCATCGAGGTGGTCGGCGAGGCCGCCGACGGCGCCGAGGCGGTGCGGCTCGCCCGGCAGCTGCGGCCGGACGTCGTCCTCATGGACATCCGGATGCCCGTGCTGGACGGCCTGGCCGCCACCCGGGAGATCGCCGCTAGCTCCGATGTCCGCGTGGTCATCCTGACCACCTTCGACCTGGACGACTACGTCTACGGCGCGCTGCGGGCCGGCGCGAGCGGCTTCCTGGTCAAGGACACCGAACCGGCGGAGCTGATCCACGGAGTGCGGGTGGTGGCGCGCGGTGACGCACTCATCGCGCCGTCGATCACCCGCCGGCTGATCTCCGAGTTCACCGCCCGGGCCACGCATCCGGACCCGGGGCCGCGGCTGAGCGCGCTCACCGAGCGGGAGCGTGAGGTGATGACGCTGGTCGCCGCCGGCCTGTCCAACGACGAGATCGCGGCGCGGCTGGTGCTGAGCCCGGCCACCGCGAAGACGCACGTCAGCCGGATCATGACCAAGGCCCAGGTCCGGGACCGGGCCCAGTTGGTGATCCTCGCGTACGAGTCCGGCCTGACCGTCCCCGGCTGGCTCGCCCGCTCCTGACAACAACCTCCGGGGCCCGCCGGATGCCTGGCGGTGTGGCTCGTCGGGCCTGCCGGCAAAAGCGAATGTGCGGTTGCGCCGTACGAGGAGACAACCGCAGCGGTACGACGCCCCGAGCGCGTACAACCCGGGTGGTAGGCCCATCGGCAACTCCGGCATGACGACCCGGAGCCACGCTGGTACATACGCTGCCGCCTGTACCCGTCACGCGACCGAAGGAATCCTCGATGTCCATCCGCCACATGCTTGCCGCCGCCGCAGCCGCCCTGCTCGGGGCGTTCGGACTTGCCGCACCGGCGGCCGCGCACGTCTCGGCCCAGCCGGTCGCCGCCAGTGTCTACACCATGAGCGCCGGGCGGCTCGGGTCCAGCGTGGCCGCCGTGCTGGGGCTGATCGGCGTGATCATCGGCGGGCTCGCTCTGGCCCGCCCCACCAGTCGCATCGGCACCGGCAACGGGCGCGGCGGAGCCACCGTGGCCCTGGTGGCGGGGCTGATCGGCGTCGCCCTCGGTGGAGTGGTCGTGGCAACCTCCGACAGTGGCATCGGCACCGGCAACGGGCGCGGCGGAGCCTACGTGGCCCTGGTGGTGGGGCTGATCAGCATCGTCCTCGGTGGGCTGGCCCTGGCCCGCACCCGCCGCACCGGCTGACCCGGCCCTCGAGCCGCCGCCCGGGTGCGCCCGCCCGGTTCGGGCAGGGCGGCCTCCGGCGGCGGCGTACGGCGGGGAAACGGGAGGCTACCCGCCTCTGCGCAGCGCAAACATGGATCCGCTGCTCGCAGTCACCGCGACGTGCTTTTCTCCAATCGCACCGTACCCGCCTCCGCGACGATTACCGTACGTTAATGTGACTGACTTTCGGGTTACCGCCATGACGCTCAGCGCGCTCCTGGTCCTGCCCGCTGGCGCGCTCATCGTGACACCAACGCCGGCGGTGGCCACGCCGTACGTGCCATGTCCCGCCGTGAAGCCGTCAGTTCCTCCGCCCGCCACGCCGTCTCCGCCACCGGTTGACCCCGCTCAGCGGGCGGTCGGGGGGCAGGCGCTGGCGACGCCGGGACTGGCCGTCCCCGCGGATGCGCCGAAAGCTCCGGCAGTGACCGCCACCGCGTGGCTCGTGGCGGACCTCAACAGCGGTGAGGTCCTGGGTGGGTGCGGCCCCCACGAGCACCGAACGCCAGCCAGCGTGCAGAAGCTGCTACTCGCGGCGTCCCTGATGTCCCGCCTCGATCCGGCCGACGTCGTTCAGGTGACCCGGGCGGATCTGCACGATCTCGATCCGGCGAGTTCGCTGATGGGGGTGGTCGAGGGCGGCCGGTACTCGATCGAGAGCTTGTGGCTGGGGCTTCTCCTCAAATCCGGGAACGACGCGGCCAACGTGCTGGCTCGCGTCGGCGGCGGCGCCGCCGGCAGGCAGGGCGGAGTCGACGCGATGAACGACGAGGCGCAGCGGCTGCGCGCGAACCAGACACACGCTGCGACGCCCTCCGGCTTGGACGGCCCCGGCCAGTACACCAGCGCGTACGACCTCGCGCTGATCGCGCGATCCGTCTTCGCCCGCGAGGACTTTCGGCGCTACATCGCCACCGAGGTGGCACAGATACCGGCACGGCCGGGAAACCCGGCAATCGAGATCACCCATGACCGGACGCTGCTGGGCCACTACCCCGGGACGCTCGGAGGAAAGACGGGCTTCACCGACCTGGCTCGGCAGACGTACGTCGGCGTAGCCGAACGCAACGGGCGACGACTCGCGGTGACCCTGCTCGGGGCGGAGACCGCGCCGCTGGGGAGTCTGGGTGAGGCGTCAGCGCTGCTCGACTGGGGCTTCGCACTTCCTGCCGGCGCGTCCGTCGGCCACCTGGTCGCACCCGAGGAGAAGAAGCACGACCGCCCCGTGGTCCCCGTCAAGGGCGAGCAACACGGCGGGGCCGGGGAATCGTCGTCCCTGTCCCTGCCCGCCGGTCTCGGCCTCGGCGCCGCCCTCGTGCTGACCGTCCTGATCCTGGCGGCCCCACGGCGGCGCAATGGTGCGCGGGGTGAAGGCGGCCAACGGTAGGGAGTCCAAGCCCGCGCATCCGCACGGGGCCCATGGCGACGTCGATCTCCGATGACCGCCACCACCAACAGGCTCCGGGTGCATCCCCCGGCTGGACGTCTTGCCCCGACCAGGCATGATCCCACCCATGACGATCAACAGCGCCGGCCACTCCGGGAGCCAGGGGCCCTGCCGCTGCCGTAAGCCGGCCCACTGCCACGCCGTGGGCCACTGCCACAGCAAGGTCGGCTCCCGTCGTCAGGGACCCGGCTGCAAGGGCCGTAAGGGGGCCCTGGACTCCTGTGGCGACGACCCCTGCAGCAGCCCGGGCTGCTGCGACCTCGGCCTCTTCTCCACGCTGCTCACCCTGGGGGCCGCCCTGGCGGGCGCCGCCGGTGGCCTGGCGCCCGCCCGGCAGGGCCGACCGGTCGGCGATCGGCCGGGAACCCTGGACCGGGCCGGTCTCGCCGCGATCCGCGGCTACCGCCGCTGGCTGTCGCACCGCTGGCCCGGGCAGTGCCGGTACACCCCGACCTGTAGCGCGTACGGGCTGGCCGCCGTCGACCGCTACGGGCTGGCCGTCGGCGGGCGGCTCGCGGCGGCCCGGCTGCGCCGTTGCCGGCCCGAGGTGCCGCTCGGAACCGCCGACCCGCTGCCCTGATCCGGGGCCGCCGGGTGAGCAGTCTGTGGTGCACACAGACACCACCCGGCCAGCCGGGTCGCTCCGGGCGGCCGGCGGGTGCCAGCGTCTCCGTCTCCGCCGGCCCACACGACGCCGCCCACACCCAACCCTGCGGGGGCTTGGCCTGGTCACGCGGTTGGTGGAGCAGGTCCGAGGGCCGGTCTGCGGCTGACCGGCGATGGCGGCCGGCGGCAGCAGCCCACGAAGCCCGGCCGCCACCAGTCGCCACGGGGCTAGGACAGGGCCATTCGTTGATTCTTCGATGCCGGAATGCTGCCGTCGAACGCCGACGGACCGGCGATGCTCCCTCTCTTGGGGCCTGTTGTTACCGCCGGCGGCGTGTTCTCATACCGAGACGACGATGTCTGTGAGCTGGTCGGGGCGACCCTCGTTCGTCCCGCACCACGACCCCATCCCCCATGCGTGAAAGGTGCAACGATGCACAGAAGACTGACGTTCCAACTGGCAGTCCTGACCGCTACCGCGGCGACGTTCCTGGCGGCCGGTGGAGCCTCCGCGGCGGTGGGCACGGCAGGGTCCGTGACTGCCTCCGCGGGTGTCGCGGAGTGCGAGCCGGGTGCCGAGGGGCACAGCGCGGCGCGGGTGAGCGAGGGCGCCACGGCGCAGGAGCCCGAGCTGTATTCTAAGAACGAGGCAAACGCCTACGGCGTGATCAAGGATTCGCCGCGCCTGTCCAACGGCAGCGTCACCGTGCCCACGGTCTTCCACATGATCTCCGACCACCCCCTCACGGCGGCCGAGACGAACAGGTGGAACACCCTGATCGCGGCGCAGATGACGGTGCTCAACGATTCGTTCGCGGGCCGCACCGCGGCGAACGCCTCCGACACGCCGTTCCGGTTCTCGCTCGTCGACACGACGTGGACGGTGAACAGCGACTGGTACACGGTCGTGCCGGGCAAGAACGAGCGTGACATGAAGCGTGCGCTGTACACCGGCGACTCCCGCACCCTGAACGTGTACGCGGCGAACATCGGCGGCGGGCTCCTCGGCTGGGCGTACTTCCCGAAGGGTTACAACAACGGCCGGGACTACATCGACGGCGTGGTGATGCTCGACGAGTCGATGCCGGGCGGAACGGCGGGCAAGTACGCCCTGGGTGACACGCTGACGCACGAAGTCGGGCACTGGCTGATGCTGGAGCACACCTTCGCGCACGGGTGCTCCGCTGCCGGCGACTACGTCGCGGACACCCCGCGGGAGGCGGCGCCGCAGTTCAACTGCCCGGTGGGCGCGGACTCCTGCACGGCACCCGGGCTGGACCCGATCCACAACTTCATGGACTACACGCAGGACGCCTGCATGAACATGTTCACCCCGGGACAGGCGGACCGGATGAGCGACGCCTGGGTGGCATTCCGGGCCGGCGGCGTCAAGTAACCACGCGCGTGTCGGGGTTGGCGGGCCGCGGTCAGTGGCTCGTCAACCCCGCTGTTCCTGGGCTGAGTCTTCGGCACGGCCGGGCGAGCTGGATTCGGTCACGCTGACCTGCCATGATGCCGCGCATGTCGCTGCGCCGCCGTACCGTGCTCGGCGCCGGTCTCGCGGCCGCCGCCGCCACCCTCGCCGGCTGCCGCGAGGTGGTCCGTTCGGCCACCGCCGGCCCCACCTCCGTCCCCAGCCCGTCGGCCGCATCGCCGCGACCGGCAGCACGACGGGATACGGCTCCGAGGGCCGCGGCGCCAGCCACCACCGGCACCCCCGTCACGTTCGCCGACCGCAGGCTGCTCCGCGAACTCGACCGCCACCTCGTCCCGACCAGCGTCAACCCCGAACACCCGGCGTACGCGGGCGCGATCGCGCTCTGCCAGGTGAACGGCACCACCACGGCGCGGGCGTGGGTCGGCAAGGCGCTGCGCTACGACGCGGGCCCGGTGCTGCTGCCCGAGTCCAAGCAGGTCGCGATGCGGCACGACTCGATCTTCGACCTCGCCTCGATCACCAAGGTCTACACCGCGATCCTCGCGCTGCAACAGGTCGACAAGGGCCGGATCGATCTCGACGCGCCCGTGGTCGACTACCTCCCGGGCTTCACGGGCACGGGCAAGAACAGGGTCACCGTCGCCATGCTGCTGGCGCACACCAGCGGCCTACCCGTCGGAGCCAAGGTCGCCGGCCTGCCCGACGACGCGGCCCGCCGGGCGGCGGTCCTCGCCACTCCCCTGGTCAGCGACGCGATCCCCGGCACGGTCTTCCGCTACTCCAGCGTCGGCCTGATGGTCCTCGCATTCCTGGTCGAAAAGGTCACCGGGCAGCGGCTCGACCGGGCCCTCACAACCGGGTTGACCGGGCCACTCGGCCTGAAGGACACCGGATTCAACCCCAGGACCTGGCTCAGCGCCTCAGATCAGGCGAGCCGACTCGTCGCCACGGACGCGCGGTCCTCCCGAGGGCTGCTCCGCGGCGTGGTGCACGACGACGTCGCCAACCACATGGGGGGAATCGCCGGCCACGCCGGCATCTTCAGCACCGCCGCCGAGGTAGCCGTCATCGGGCAGCTGCTGCTCAACGGCGGCATCCACAACGGCACCCGGATCCTCTCCGAAGAGATCACCCGGCAGATGCTCACCAACGTGAACACCGGCCTGCCCGCCGTCGATCCGGAACGTCCCAACCGCACCTCCGCGCACGGCCTCGGCGTCGTGCTCGACCAGCCCTGGTTCATGGGCAGGCTCAGCAGCCCCCGCACCTTCGGGCACACCGGCTTCACCGGCACCTCCCTGGTGGTCCACCCGGACCGCCGGATGGTCCTGGTCCTCCTGACAAACCGCGCCCACCCGAACTGGAGCTGGGCGAACCCGGACCCGATCCGCGTGGCCGTCGCCAACGCCGTCTCCGCCACCGCGACTCCGCGTTAGGTGGCCCGACCGCCAACGGCCACGGCTTGCCGTCAACGTCGACGATCCGCGTTGCCTGACGGCATGCCGCAGCCCGCCCTGGTGGCAGGCAGGCGTCGCCGAACAGGCATCGGCGTTCTTGACGCCTGTCAGGTGGCTGTCTAGCGTCGGATGCCATGACCCGGCCCAAGTTTCTACCGCTGCTCACCGCCCTGATCATCACCGTGGCCGCGGCGGCCCTGCCCGGCAGAGCCGCGTCCGCCGATCTCGCGGGATCGGCGAGCGGACCGGGGGCGGTCATGCTGATCGGCGGTGCTCTCGCCGACGACAACAGCGCCGTCTACGGGGAGTTCGTCCGGCAGGCCGGTGGCTCCGGAGCGCGTATCGGCGTGCTGAGCGCGTCCTCGGCGTCGCCGCACTGGGCCGCCAACCAGGTTGGCAAGGTCCTCGAGCGGTACGGGGCGGCGGAGGTCACCTGGATCCCGGTGAGCGTGAAGAAGAAGGGCAGTGGCGACGATGCGGCGAACGCCGCGCTGGCCGCGTCGATGACCGGCTTCTTCTTCGCCGGTGGCGACCAGTTCCGCTACGTGGAGTCGATGATCCACGCCGACGGCTCCGACGGGGCGGTACTCGCCGCGATCCGGCAACGCTTCCAGGCCGGCGCGCCGGTCGCGGGCACCAGCGCCGGCATGCAGATCTTCGCCGGCCCCGACATGATCACCGGCGGGTCGAGCTACTACGGGATCCGCGACGGTGCCCGCACCGGCTACTACGACACCGACGAGATCCTCGGCTACTGGCCCGCCGGTGGCTTCAGCTTCTTCACCTCCGGCCTCGTCGACACCCACTTCGACGCGCGCGGCCGCAACGGGCGGTCGCTCCGGCTCGCCGCCGACACCGGGCACGACCGGGTGTACGGGGTGGGTGAGAACACCGCGCTGGTGGTCACCGGGGCGGGCACGGCGAGCGAGACCGCGCGGGTCGTCGGCACGAACGGGGTGTCGATCCTCGACCTGCGCTCGGCCCAGGTCGGCACGGTCGGCGGGCACTGGTCGATCAGCGGTGTCCGGTGGAGCTACCTCACCGACGGCGACAGCTACGATCCCGGCCGGTGGCAGGTCACGAAGGGCGCGACGAGCACGCCCGCCTCGCCGCACGACCGCGCGGCGGCACCGCCGTCGACCGACGTGTTCGGCTCGTACGCGCTGCGCGACGCCGCCCTCGACCTCGCCGACGCCGGGCAGTCCACCGCGACGACCGGCACGACTGCGGAAAGCGGTCCGCGTTTCGTGGTCGGGCTGACCAAGGGTGCCTCGTTCCTCGCGTACACCGCCGGCGGGGCCGGCCCCGCGTCCTTCACCGACCTGACGGTGTCGATCCAGGCTGGCTGAGCCACCGGGTTCCACCGGCCGAGGATCACGAACCCGATCGGCCGATCAGCCCGCCGGAGGGCGTGCGGCCTCCCTGAAGGCTGCGCGCGACTCGTGGCATGTGCGGGCGCTCACCGGCCGGGGGCGGAAAGGTCCTCGCCGCTGATCACGAAGCACCCGAACATGTCGCTGAGGGCAGCGCGTTGGTGGTGCGTCAGCGGGTTCACGAAGACCACGACGTCGACCTCTGCGGCCCGGCACGCCTGCGCGATTTCGCGCGCTCTGCCGGCGCTGAGCAAAGTGCGCCGCGAGAACGGCTCGGTCATCTTGGCCGCACCGCCGTGCGAGACACCCCGCCGCTGGACGTGCCGGCTCGCTACCCGCCCACCGTGTGCCTCCACCGCAGCCGCCAGCAGGTCGAGCTTTGGGCCTGACTCATTGTCCTTCGCCGAGAACAGGCCTACGAGCGCCACGTCGGCGCCCGCCAGTACGGAGGCCGGTGGCCTGGTCGGATCTCGCCGCACGGGGCCATGATGCCAGGCTCCTGACGGCCGCTCCGATGACAGCCTCGGCTGGGCGGTGCCGGCATGGCACGATACTCGGTGTCCTCCGCCGCCGGGTGGTCGGGACACGACGTTGATGGAGTCGGGATGACAGGACTGGCCGGCGCACCGGTGCCGGGGCTGACCCCACTGTGGACGCATGACCCGGTCACCGCCGGCCCCTACCGGCTGGTCGGCCGCTTGGGCGCGGGCGGGCAGGGTGTGGTCTACCTCGGCGAGGACGACCAGGGCCACCGCGTCGCGGTCAAGATGATCAACATCGACCTGCGCGACCCCCGGGCCCGGTCGCAGTTCACGAAGGAGATCGCCGCAGCACGCCGGGTCGCGCCGTTCTGCACGGCGCAGGTGCTCTTCGCCGAGGTGGACGGCGAACCGCCCTACGTGGTCAGCGAGTTCATCGAGGGACCGACCCTTCACCGGCACGTCCGCGAACACGGGACGGTCAACGGCAACGCGCTGCACCGGCTCGCCGTCGGCACTGCCACCGCGCTCGCCGCGATCCACCGCTCCGACGTCGTGCACTGCGACCTGAAGCCGGACAACGTGGTGCTCGGCCGGGACGGCCCCCGGGTGATCGACTTTGGCATCGCCCGCGCACTCGGGGTCACCGAGACGGTGACCAGCCGGGTGATGGGGACGACCGCGTACATGGCCCCGGAGAGATTCCGCAACGACCCGGTCGCCCCGCCCTGCGACGTCTTCGCCTGGGCCGCCACGATCGCCTTTGCCGCGAGTGGCCAGCCACCGTTCGGCAACGACTCGCTCTTCGCGGTCATGCACCGGGTCCTGAACGACCCGCCCGACCTGCCGCCGCTCCCGTCGGGCCTGGAGGAGTTGATCCGGGAGTGCCTGGCCAAGGAGCCAGCGGACCGGCCGGCGGCCGAGCAGGTGCTGATCCGGCTGCTCGGGCAGGACGTCCGGGTCAGCGGTCGGGTCCGCCAGGAAAACCTGCTCCAGATGGGCAACGACACCGCCGGCGCGCCGACGACGAACGAGCCGCTGCCCACGTCGGCGACGCCGCAAGCCCAGCCGACACGTGTGGCACCGAGGCAGACCCGACCGATGCCGCCGGACCAACCTCCGGCATCGACGTCGGACACACCCGCCGCGTCGTCCCGCCCCGGCGAAGGTTGGGGGCGGCGGCTGCGCCGTGAGTCCGTCGACGCCTGGGGTGTATCGACTGCGATCGTCCTCGGCTCCGGGGGCGCGGCCGCCGGCTACGTCGCGTCGAGCACGGTGGGCGTGGCCGCAGCGGTCGGGACGGCCACCTTCGTCGTGGTTTACCTGGTCCGGGTGCTGGTCGCGACGGCCCTCGGCGGCGGCCGCTCCGACCGCCCCTGACGGCCGGGTCCGGCGCCGTCCCGGTGGCGCTGAACCGATAGGTTGACTGCTATCCGTCAACCCGTCGAGGAGGACATTTCCGATGGCCCCAGCCCCACCGCACACACGGCAGTGGTTGCCGTACACCGCCGCCGTCACCATCGGGTTGCTGGTCATCGCCGGGGCGTTTCTGCTGGTCCGGCAGCGGGACGCAGGCACCAACCGGCCCCGCGCCGACTGCACCACCAAACTCGAGGTCAACTCCTCGACCGAGAAGGCGGCGCTGCTGGTCGAGTTGGCCGAGCGGTACAACAGCAGTGACCGGTCGCTCGACGGCGGCGGCTGCGCCCAGGTGCACGTGAGTGCCCTGAACTCGGGCAAGGCCGCCGAGGCGCTGGGCGCCGGCTGGAGCGGCGTCGGCCTGCCCGAGCCGCAGGTCTGGTTGCCGACGTCGAGCCTGTGGACCGGTCAGCTCCGGTTGTTCGACCAGGCCGCCGGGCGAGCGCCGCAGACCCCGGACCGGTATCCGTCGATCGCCAACAGTCCCCTCGTGATCGCGATGCGACAGCCGAAGGGCGAACTGGTACGCCAGCGCGGGGCGCTGGGCTGGGGGGACATCCTCGGCCTCTCCGGGCGGGAGGGGTGGGCCGGCTTCGGTAAGCCGGAGTGGGGCCGCTTCACCTTCGGCAAGGACAACCCGAACCTCTCCACGTCGGGACTGGCGGCAACCATCGCCACCTACTACGCCGCCGCACAGCGGTCCAGCGACCTGACCCGGTCGGACCTGGTGGACCCGAAGGTGACCCAGTTCGTCCGGCGGATCGAGGCCAACGTGTCGCACTACAGCGACGACGTGGTGGACCTGCTGCGGGACCTCGCCGAGGCCGACCTGGCCGGCGGGGGCGGGAGCACGGACGACATGAGCGCGATCGTCATGCAGGAGGAACTGGTCCACCTCTACAACGAGGGGAGACTGAGCCCGACGCACGACGGCCAGGAGCGGGGCCAGCGGCCGAACGTCCCGCTGGTCGCCGTTCACCCGAAGGAGGGCACCTTCAACCTGGACCACCCGTTCGTGGTGCTCCCCTCCGCCGACGAACGGCAACGCGTGGCGGCAGCGGACTTCCTGGCCTTCCTGACCGAGGACGCCCAGCAGAGGAGCTTCGCCCGGCTCGGCTTCCGGGACCACGAACGCCGGGCCCCGGCGGAACTGCTCGCCAGCGTCGGCACCGAGCCCACCGGCGGGCTGACCTACTTCGAGCCGCCGGACCCGGCCGTGGTCAACGCGATGTTGGACAGCTGGAGCACGCTGCGCAAGAAGGCCAACATCCTGATCGCGCTGGACACCTCCGGATCGATGGACGCGGCAGTCGGCGACCGTACCCGTTTCCAGGTCGCCTCGGCGGCGGCGGCCAAGGGACTCGCGCTGCTCAACTCGGAGGACCGGGTGGGGCTCTGGTCGTTCTCCTCCGAGACGTCGAAGCGGCCCGACGGCCCGTACCGGGAGGAGGTCCGGCTCGATGACTTCGACCAGCAGCGGATCACTCGCCGGATCGGTGGCCTGCATGTCGAGGGGGGCACCGCGCTGTACGCGACGGTCCGGGCCGCCCACGGGTACCTGCTCGACCGGTACGACCCGGAACGAATCAACGCGGTCGTGGTGCTGACCGACGGCAAGAACGAGTACGGCCGGGACAACGACCTGGCCCGGCTGCTCGCCGACGTCGCCCTGGATCCGCGGCGCCCGGTCAAGGTCTTCTGCATCGCCTTCGACCGGGAGTCGGACTTCGCCACGCTGGACCGGATCGCCAAGGCGTCGTCGGGCAAGGCGTTCGACGCCACCGACCCTGCCAAGATCGACGAGGCATTCGTGAAGCTGGTCAGCAGCTTCTGACCGCCGGTACGACTCTGGAGCGTCTCAACGTCGACACGCCGCCCGACCTGAGGTCGGGCGGCGTGTCGACGGTCAGGAGACCGGCCTGATGCGTCCCCAGTGCCACCAGGGTACGGAGAACCCGATCTGGTCGGCCCAGCCGAAGAACTTCTCGCTACGCGGGTAGTAGGTGCCGTACCAGAACAGCGGCACCCACTCGGTGTCCCTGGCCCACACCGCCTGCAGGCGCCGGTAGTGCTCGCGGCGCTCGTTCCTCGTCGCGGCGGTCCGCGCGGCGGCGTAGGCGTCGTCCACGTCGGCATTCCGGTGCAGGCCCATGTTGTTCCGCCCGCCGGAGGAGTACTTGGTCGCCGTGATCTCCGGATCCGGCGCCATCGACCCGCCGACGATGATCAGGTCGAAGTCGTGTTGCTTGCGTACCTGACGGGACCAGTCCACCGACGACAGGCCGGCGAAGGTCACCTCGAACCCGACCTCGCCCAGCTGGCGCGCAACCAGCTCGGCCAGTGGCCTGTGGCCGTGGAACATGTCCATGTAGAACATCGACAGCCGGGCCCGCACTCCCGACCGGTCCACGGTGACACCGGCATCGTCGAGCAGGGCGCGTGCCCGCTGCGGGTCGTGACCGGGCGCCTTGGCGTCCGGGTTGAAGGCCCACGAGGATCCGAGCAGGTAGTGGTCCCATGCCTGGGAGACCCCCGGATCGCCCAGGTCGGCGATCTCCTCCCGGTTCACCGCGTACGCGATCGCCTCACGCACCCGCCGGTCCTGCCACAACTCGCGGCCGTGGTTGAAGTCCAGCAGCGCCATGCCCGGACCCTCCCGCTTGAGGATCTCGACCCCCGGCACCCCTTCCACCAGGCCCAGCCGGTCGCGGGTGAGGGTGTCCTGGGGAACGATGTGGGCCTCACCGCGGGCGACCATCCGGACGCACTCGTCCCGGTCCGGCACGATCTTCAGGATCAGCCGGTCGATCTGCGGTCGCGGGCCCCAGTGGTTCTTCACCGCCTCCATGATGATGTGCTCGCCGGGGACCCATTCCGCCAGCCGGAACGGGCCGGAGCCGACCGGCTTCAGGTTGTGCGGGTTCGTCGCCCAGTCCGTTCCCTCGTACAGGTGCCGGGGCAGGATGTGCGCGAAGATGAAATTGCCGAGCAGGACGAGGAACCCGGCGTTCGGAGTGTGGAGGTGGTAGTCGACGGTGTGGTCGTTGACCGCGACGATGGTCTCCACATCCGTCAGGAACATCGCGCCCTGATAGCCCATCTCCTTGGCGTGCAGATGGGTGTAGACGACGTCGTGCGCGGTCAGCGGCGTGCCGTCCTGCCAGCGTGCCGCCTGGTTGAGGTGGAAGCGCCACCGGCGCGACCCGTCCAACTGTTCCCAGTGCGTGGCCAGGTCGGGAAACGGGTTGGTCTCGTACCATTCGTTCAGCACGACCCGGTTGTAGATGTTGTTGCAGGCCAGATAGCCGGCGCTACCCGTCACGTTCCGGTACACATCGTTGAACTCCACCGCATCATGCGGCGTCGCCACGACGAAATCGACAGACATAGGCGCGTCTCTCCGTTTCTGTGCAGTTCTACAAGTAGCTGGCCATTCGGCGGTCGCTAGTGAAGGTCGCCGTGCGGGCAGGGCGGCAGCCCGTCGGATTCCGTCGGCCACCGGCGCTGCAGCATTCGGGGCTTGGCTCGTTCGATCCGCGGGTCGGGCACCGGTACGGCCGCGAGGAGTTCCCGGGTGTACGGATGCCTCGGCTCGCCGATGACCTGCTCGGTCGCGCCCAGCTCGACCATCTGCCCGCCATACATCACGCCGACCCGCTGGGAGATCTCCGCGACGACGGCAAGGTCGTGCGCCACGAAGAGGTAGGAGACCCGCCGCTCCCGCTGCAACTCCTTCAGCAGGCCCAGGATCGCCGCCTGGACCGAGACGTCGAGTGCGGAGACCGGCTCGTCCAGCACGATCAGCTTCGGATTCAGGGCCAGCGCGCGGGCGATCGCGATGCGTTGGCGCTGACCACCGGAGAACTCGTGCGGAAACTTCCGCAGGCTGGCCGCCGGCAGCCGCACCTGATCAAGGAGGGCCAGCGCCTGCCGGCTGGTCGCCGGCAGGCCATGGATCTGCGCCGGCTCGGCGAGAATGTCCGCCACCGTCATCCGCGGATCCAACGACGTGTACGGGTCCTGGAACACGACCGACAGCTCGCGCTGCAGCGCGCGGGCGCTCGCGCCCTTGAGCTGGGACGCGTCCTCGCCGAGGAACAGCACCCGACCCGCGGTCGGCCGTTGTAGTCCGAGGATGGTTCGGAGCAGCGTGGTCTTACCCGAACCTGACTCGCCGACAATGCCGAGGGTCTCCGCCGGGCCGACCGAGAATGACACCGAGCAGAGGGCGTGCACGGTGAACTGGCCGCTGCGGCGGGCAACACGCGGCGCACGGAAGTGCTTCACCAATTCCATGACCCGCAACAGCTCGGCGGCCTCGCCGGGGCGCGTCTCCGCACTCATTTCCCCTCCACCGCCTTGCCTGTGAGCCGTGGGGCCAACGACAGCAACTTCCGCGTGTAGTCCGATCGAGGGTCGTCGAATATGTCGAAGACGTCCCGTTCTTCGACGATCTCGCCCTGGTACATGACGGCGACGCGATCGGCGATACCGGCGACGAGGGCCAGGTCGTGGGTGATGAAGAGCATGGCCGCACCGGTACGCTCCCGAGCCACCGCGAGGGTGGCCATCACCTGGGCCTGCACCGTGACGTCCAGGGCGGTGGTTGGTTCGTCGGCGATGATGAGATCCGGGTCGTGCACCATCGCCAGGGCGATGGCGATCCGCTGGCGCATGCCGCCGGAGAGCTGATGGGGATGCTGGTCGAGGCGGGCCTCCGCATCCTTGATGGCCACGCTCTCCATGAGTTCGACCGCCCGCCGCCGGGCTTCGTCGCGGCTGACGGCGCCGGCCAGCTTCATCGAGTCCTCGAACTGGGCGCCGATGGTGAGCACCGGGTTGAGGGTGGTGGACGGATCCTGCAGGATCATCGCAATCCTCCGCCCCCGGTACGTCCGCCACTGCTCGAAGCTCAGGCCGGTGAGTTCGTCGCCGTCGAAGACGACCGACCCGGTGCCCGTCGCGTTGCTGGGCAGCAGCCCCACCAGCGACAGTCCGGTCAATGACTTTCCTGACCCCGACTCGCCGACGAGGGCGACCACCTCGCCTGGCTTGATCTCCAGGCTGATCGAGTCCACCGCCACCTGCGGACCGAACCGCACGGACAGGTCGGTCACCTTCAGCAGTGCCTCCCCCGCCCCCGCCACCTCCCGCACGGGCAGCCCGCGGCGGCGACGGCCGACGGTTGAGCGAGTTTTCGCCAGGGGATTGGTGGGCGAAGACTTCGGGTTGAAGGCGTCCCGCAGCCCCTCCCCGACGTAGTTGACCGCCAGCACGATGGTGATGATCAGGAAGCCCGGGAAGTAGAACAGCCACGGCCGGGTCAGCACCGCCGATTGCGCGTTCGCCACCAGCAGGCCCAGCGAGGTGTCCGGTGGCTGCACCCCGAACCCGAGGAAGGACAGGCTGCTCTCGGCGAGAATCGCCACGCCGAACATCAGCGTGCCGGCCACCACGATGTGGTCCGAAACGTTGGGCACGAGGTGCCGAAACATGATCCGGGCCGGGCTCGCCCCCATCACCCGCGCCGCGTCCACGAATGCCTGCTCGCGCAGACTCAGCACCACGCCGCGGACCAGGCGGGCGACCGACGTCCACATGAGCGCCCCGAGGACCAACGCCAGGCCGAGCCAGGAGACTCCCCGGCCGGCGACCAGCGATCCCAGGAACGCGGCCAGGGCGAGGGTGGGCAGCGTGAGCACGAGATCGACGGCGCGCATCACGGTGGCGTCGACGAGGCTGCCGAAGTATCCGGCCGTCACGCCCAGGACCACGCCGATGATGCAGGCGACGATGGTGACCGAGAAGGCGATCAGGAGCGACTGCTGCATGCCGCGGAGCACCAGCGCGAACAGGTCACGGCCCAGGGTGTCCGTACCCATCGGGTGTTGTGGTGACGGTGCCTGCGACAGCTCGGCCGTGATGTCGGTGTAGTTGTACGGCCAGAGCGGCGGGACGATGACGGCCGCGAGGATGACGATGACGAGTACGCCCAGGGCGACCATGCCCACCCTGTGCCGGAGAAACCGGCGGGCGGTGACGGCCAGCCTCGACGTCCCGGGTTCACGCTCCGGCGTGCCGGGTTCGATCGCCAGATCTTTGGTCAGCTCAGGATTTGGCATAACGCACCCGCGGATCCACGAGGCCGTACAGGATGTCGGCGAGAAGGTTGAAGACGACCACGGCGGTCGCGGCGATGAGCAACCACGCGAGTACGGCGTTCGTGTCGCGCAGCGCGATCGACTCGAGCAGGAACCCGCCCATGCCGCGCCACTGGAAGACCGTCTCGGTGATCACCGCGCCGGAGAAGACGACCGGAAGGTCCAGCGCGACGATGGTCACGATCGGGATGAGCGCGGGGCGGACCACGTACGACCTGACGATGCGCCGGCGGGACAGCCCCTTGAGCACGGCGAACCGGACGTGGTCCCCGGCCAGTCCCTCGGCCACCGCCGCGCGTTGGTAGCGGCTCCAGGTCGCGAAGTGCACCAGGGCCAGCACGATCGTCGGCAGGACCAGGTGCCCGGCGATATCCCCGGCCAGGGGCAGTATGCCCTCGGGTCGGGGCACCGACGCCTCCCCCACCGTGTAGAAGATCTGGTAGCCGGTCAGGTCGTTCAGCCCGATCCCCCACTGTTTCAACAGCACTGCCAGCCAGAACGACGGCAGCGCGAGGAGCACGAACGCGGCCGGGGTCATCAACAGGTCCGGCCAGCGACGCTGGTGAAGCGCGGACACCGTGCCGGCGATCAGGGAAAGCACGAGCGCCAGCACGATGGCCAACACGACCAGGCGCAGGGTGACCCCGACCCGGGTGCCCAGTTCGGCCCCGATGTCGCGGGTGGCGATCGTCGACGGACCGAAGTCGCCGGTGAGCACCCCGCCGAGCCAGGTCAGATAGCGCAGCGGTAGCGGCCGGTTCAGTCCCAACCGCGCTTCCTCGGCGGCGATCACCGACTCCGGGACCGGCGGTTGCCGGTCCCGGAGCTCGGCCAGCGGATCTCCCGAGACCGAGATCACTGTGAAGATCACGATGGAAGCGAGCAGCAAGACCAGGACGGCGCTTGCCAGCCGTCGAAGGATCAACCGAATCATGTCTCCGCGCCTCCTTTCCTCGGGAAGATCTGCCTGTGGTTACCGCGGGTTCAGACCGCGCGGATGCGGCCCCAGTGCCACCAGGGCACGGAGTAGCCGAGTTGGTCGGACCAGCCGTAGAACTTGCTGCTGCGGGCGAAGTACGTGCCGTACCAGAACAGCGGCACCCACTCGGTGTCCCTGGCCCAGATCTCCTGCAGGCGCCGGTAGTGCGCGCCGCGTTCGGCCAGGCTGCCCGCCGTGCGTGCGGCGAGGTAGGCGGCATCGACGTCAGGGTTGTGGTGCTGGGCCATGTTGCCCTGGCCGCCGCTGGTGTACTTCGGGGCGGTGATCTCCGGGTCGGGCGCCATCGATCCGCCGACGATGATCAGGTCGAAGTCGTGGGCGCCGGTGATCTGGCGCGCCCAGTCCACGGACGAGAGTCCCTCGAAGGTGACGTCGAGGCCGATCGCGCCCAGCTGACGGGTGATCATCTCCGCCAGTGGTTTGTGCCCGTGGAAGCTGTCCATGTAGAACATCGAGAGCCGGGCCCGTACGCCGGAGGCGTCGGCCGTCACGCCGGCCTCGTCGAGCAACGCGCGTGCCCGTTCCACGTCATGGCCCGGCGCCTTGGCATCCGGGTTGAACGCCCACTCCACCGAACCCAGCAGGTAGTGGTCCCACGCCTGTGAAACTCCCGGGTCGCCGAGTTCGGCGATCTCCTTCCGGTCCACGGCGAGGGCGACCGCCTCCCGGACCCGCTGGTCCTGCCAGAGCTCCCGGCCGTGGTTGAAGTCCAGCAGCGCCATTCCCGGCCCCGGGTCACGCAGCAGCTCGATGTCCGCCGTGGCGCCGTCGAGCAGGTGCAGCCGATCCTTGGTCAGGGTGTCCTGGGGGAAGAAGTGAGCCTCACCGCGGGCCACCATCCGGACACACTCGTCCCGGTCCGGGACGATCTTCAGGATCAGTCGGTCGATCTCCGGCTGCGGCCCCCAGTGGTTCTTCACCGCCTCCATGACGACGTGCTCGCCCGGTATCCATTCCGCCAGCCGGAACGGGCCGGAGCCGACCGGCTTCAGGTTGTGCGGGTTCGTCGCCCAGTCCGTTCCCTCGTACAGGTGCCGGGGCAGGATGTGGGTGAAGATGAAGTTCCCCAGCAGGACGAGGAATCCGGCATTGGGGGTGTGCAGGTGGTAGTCGACGGTGTGGTCGTCGACCGCGACGATCGTCTCCACGTCCTTCAGGAACCGACCGCCGGTGTATCCCATCTTCATCGCGTGCAGGTGGGTGTAGACGACGTCGTGCGCGGTCAGCGGGGTGCCGTCCTGCCAGCGGGCCGCCTGGTTGAGGTGGAAGCGCCACCGGCGCGACCCGTCCAGCTGCTCCCAGTGCGTGGCCAGGTCCGGGAACGGGTTAATCTCGAACCACTCGTTGAGAACCACCCGGTTGTAGATGTTGTTGCAGGCGATGTATCCGGCACTCGCGGTGGTGTTGCGGTAGACGTCGTTGAATTCCACCGCGTCATGCGGGGTGGCCACCACAAAGTCGATGGTCATCTGAATCCTTTCTCGAATGATTGCGCGACTACTTGCGCAGACCCCACTGCTCGACATTCATGGTGGTTCCGTACTTGCTGGGGTTGATGAAGATGTTGGCGAACTTGTTCGGGTGGACGGCCATCTGCGGGCTGGCGAACAGCGGCAGCACCACACCGTCGGACATCAGGGTCCGGTCGAGTTCGTTCATCAGCTCGACCTGCTTGCGCGGATCGAGTTCGGTGGCGGCCGCCGCCAGGATCCGGTCCGCCTCGGCGGACGAATAGCCGAACGAGCGGGCCGCGCCGGTGCCGTACCACTGCTGCAGGGACAGCGCACCCAGGTCGAGCGCCGTTCCGGTGGCCATGAGGTCGAAGCTGCCCGTACGCAGCGCCGGCGAGTAGCGCGAGCCGTCGGCCGCGTCGATGGCCACGGTGATGCCCAGTTGCTTGAGTTGGGACTGGGTGATCTGCGCGAGCTCCATGCGGAGCACGTCGGTGGACAGGGTCAACATCTTCAGATCGCGCAGGGGCTTCCCGTCGGGGAGGATCAGCCTGCCGTCGGTCACGCGATATCCCGCCTTCTCCAGGATGTCGAGCGCGGCCTTGCTGTCGCCCTTGCCGATGTTGAGTTCGTCGATGTTCTCGCGGTAGGCGTCGATGCCACCCACCTTCTGCCCGGGGACGTACGTGCTGCTCTTCATGGTCACCAGGTCCGGCGCGTACTGGCCGACCGTGCGCTTACGCATGTCGTCGAGGTCGAGCGCGGTGGCGATCGCCTTGCGCAGGGCCGCGTCGCTCATCACGTCACCGGTGGTCTTCATGCCGAGGTGGAAGTAGGTGAGCGTCGAACCGACCTGAACGGTCATGCCGTTCATGGCCTTCACCTGGTTGACGGTGTCGAGGGTCGGGTTCTGGTAGACCAGATCGATCTCACCGTTCTGCAGCGCCGTGATCTGCGCGCCCTGGCCCGAGATGTAGCGCGTCGTGATGGTGTCCAGGTTCGCCGGATCCCCGTACCACTTGGGGTTCTTGACCATGGTCATCGAGACGCCGTCCTGGTAGTCCTTGATCAGGTACGGCCCTCCCGAGAACTTCGGCACGTTCTTGCCGAAGCCTTCGTTGAAGGAGGTCGCCAGGTCCCCGTAGGTCTCGGCCACGTGCGCCGGCAGGATGTAGTTGAACAGGGCCTGCCACATCGCGAACGGTTTCGCGTAGGTCATCGTCACCGTCTTGCCGTCGCTGCTGGTCTCGACAGAGGTGATCAGCGAGTAGCCTTCGGTGAACGCGGCCTTGCACCCGGCGCACTTCTTCGGGTCCTGCACCGCCTGGGTGTACTCGAAGTCCTTGCCGGTGATCGGGGTCCCGTCCGACCAGACGGCCTTCTGCTGGATCTTGTACTCGACCTTCATCGGGCTGGTGCCAACCACCTCGGCGGACTCCAGGAGCGCCTTGTTGAGCACCACGCTGGTGTCGGGGTTGGTCAGGAACGGATGTGGATAGAAAGGCCACTGCTGCTGGCGCTGGCCGGTGGTGTCGCCGGCGGCGGACAGGGGGTTCCAGTCCACCGGAGCGCTGGTAGCGGCCAAGGTCAACGTCCCGCCGGCCGTAACCTCGCTCGCGGTGGTCGGCGTTTGGGACTTGTCATCGTCGATCTTCGTGCAACCTGCGGGCCCGACCAGCGCGGCGAGCGCGACAGCGACCACGAGGCGTCGAGAGGCTTTCACGGGCACACGTCCTCTGGTTCAAGTGATGGGGGTACGCGACGTCGTGTGGCTGGTGTTCGACTCCGGGGGGGCGGTTGCCAGGGTGGCTGGACTCCGCGGCCAGAACCCTCAAAGTTCGAGGTCAACTGCCGTAGAAGCTAAGTTCGGCTTATGTTCTGGTCAACATTACAATGTCCATGGACATATCCTGGCCGCCTCCTCGACCGCCTCCTCGAGGGTCGGCCCCGCACCCACGGGCCGGCGCCCCCCCGCGGCCCACGCCCGACGGCTACAGTCACCACCCGGCACGCCTACCCCGCCGACCGCGGCGCTTGATGGTCGACGGCGTTGACCCTCGGGCGCGTATCGCTATTCGGAGGACACCAACCGTGACACCACCAGCGCCGCTGGATAGCCAGGAATGCATGCGACTCATCCAGTCGCGGCTCACGTTGCGCACGACCAACGCGCTGGCCCGGGCGATCCTCGACCTGATCGCGTCCGGCGACCTGCCGGCCCAGTCGCAACTGCCCACCGTGCGGGATCTGGCGGCCAAACTGGGAATGAGCCGGTCGTCGGTGGCGCAGGCATGGAAGACGCTCAGCTCCCGGTACGTCATCGAGACCCGGCGCCGCGGCGGCACCTTCGTCCTCGGGCCGCCGCAGCCGCCACGGGCCAGGCGGTTCGACAGCATGGTGCGCACCTCGTCGACGATGCCCATCGATCTGGGAAATCTGCGAAGGGATGACCTGCCCCCTCCGGACCTGGCACCCGCTCTCGCCTACGCGCTGAGCAACCGGGCATTGCACAACACCTTCGCCGACCCGGTCGCCCCCGAGTTGGCGGAGGCGGTCCAGCCATTCTGGCCGTTCGAGACCAACCATTTTCTCGCCACCCACGGGATCATCGACGCCATCGAACTGGCGCTTGCCGCCGTGGTCCGCCCGGGCGATCGGGTCATCATCGAGTCACCCACCCAAGCACGAGTGCTCGACATCCTGGATTCCATCGGTGCCACCACGATCCCCATCGACTACCGACCAGGCGGCCCAGATCTTGATCAACTACGGGTTGCGCTGATCAGCAAACCAACCGCGATGATCTACCAGCCCAGCGGAAACGCGCCGTCCGGGCTGACAGTCAGCGAAGCGTGGATCGACGGGGCGGCATCCCTGCTCCAGAATGAAGCATTTCCCATCTTCGAACTTTCGCAGACCGCCCTCATGCGGTCAGCACAGCGGTCTCTGGCGACCCGCCTTCCGAGCCGTGTCGTGCACATGCAGGCCTACAACTTCTTCTTCGGCGCCGACCTGCGCGTCGCCGTGGTAGGCGGCTCGCCGGAGTACATCGACATGATGTGGCTGCGACTCACCTACTCATCACGCTGGGTCAGCCGCGTCCTGCAACTCGCGCTGGCGTTCCAGTTGACGGACGCGAATGCGATACGCCACACGAACGACTTCATCGCGGAGTGCAAGCGAAGGCACTCCGAATTCAGCCAGGCCCTCACCAGGCGCGGATTCGACCTCGAACCGACCGAGGGACCCCACATCTGGCTGCCGGTTCCCGACGAGCATTCGGTCTGCACCCGACTCAGTCGGCACGGCATCGTCGTTCATCCCGGCAGTTTCTTCCATGCCCACCCAGCCACACAACATCATGTGCACATCAATGGAACCGCGCTGGTCCACGGCATCGACGAGATGGCCCAGACGATAGCCCAGGCCTGCCGGATGCCCACCAAGGCAAACGAAGGCTCCCCCGTTCCTGCCGGACCCGAACCGAGTCGAGACCAGACCTCAACTCCCTGGGTGGCCGCCCGAACGCCGCGATGAGACACCCGCTGCTCTGCGCGAACGCCGGCAGCGCCAGGGTGCCCGCCGCAGTCCGGGCACGCAGCCCGATCGTGGCCAGGATCAGCGGTGTCACCTCGGCAGAAGCTGGCTGACGAAGCCGTCGATGGCCTGCCGCATCTGGGAGAGGCCTGGTTCCTCGATCGGCAGGTGCCCGGCTTCGTCCAAGAGCACAAGTTGCGTGCGTGCGGTGATACGTCCGAAGAAGGGCAGGCTCAGTTCCGGTGGGGTCCAGCGGTCGGCTGCCGGGTGGGCCATCAGCACCGGGCAGGCGGTGAACTGCTCTGGCTCCACCGGTGGCGCTGAGGACAGGAAGGTGCGGAGGAACGTCAGCGAGACGCGATTGCCGCCGCCGGCGGGATCTGACGCGACCAGCGCCGTCAACGCGGAATCGTTGCTCATCGCGCCCATGTTCGCCACCCAGCGCATGGGGATGTGCAGCCGGCCCAGCCAGCGCAGGTGGTGCAACATCGGCAGCGCTGTCCTTCCCATGATCGGCAGGCGGGTCATCCGCATCCGGACCGCGACGTCGCGTGGGTCGAGCAGGCAGGTCACGATCAGGCCGGCGACGTTCCCGAGGGCGGCGACCGAGTAGGCCAACATCCCACCCATGCTCGCCCCGAGCAGGAACACCGGTCGTCCGTCGCGGGCCTTCTCGGCCACGACGAGGTCGGCCACGCAGTCGATCCACTCCTGGTAGCCGACCGGTCGCTTGCCGGTCCTGCTCAGCCCATAGCCGATCAGGTCCGGCGCCACCACCTCCATGGGTGTGGTGCGGGTCAGCAGGCGCGCGTAGGGCGCGAGCATGCGTCCGTAACCGCCCGCGCCGTGCAGCAGGATGAGCTTGGCCGGCGCGTCGGGCGCTGCCAGCCGGTCCAGGTGCACGTCCGTGCCGCGCCACCTCCACCACTGCTCCGTCGGGGCGTTGGCTGCGGTGACGCGCAGCTGTGCGGGATAGAACCGCTGGTAGGCGCGCCAGTGCGTGACGTGTTGATAGGTGTCCTGCGCGACCACCATCGGTCCCTCCCCGCTGATCTCATTCGGCTTCGCCACGCCCACCGCCTCGCAGTAGGCGAGTTTCCGCAGCTCCCGGCTATGGTATGAGGGATTCCTCGCTTTCTGGTACTCGCATTCGGGAGCTCGGTTGCCTTCTCGGCCGTCACCGCATCAGCCCAGGAAAACGCCCCAACAGCAACGCTCCTGGCAGACCCGCCAGCGCATCCTCGACGCCGCGGCTTGCGTTTTCGCCGACTACGGGCATGCCGCGGGCACCACCGACCGCATCGCCGAGGCCGCAAGGCTCTCCGTCGGCTCGGTGTACCAGTACTTCCCGAACAAGGACTCGATCCTGCTCACCCTCGCACTCGCACACATCGACGAGAGCACCGCGACCGTGCGAGCGGCCCTCGCCGTCACCGCCACCCCTCCGACGCTGATGCACTGGCTGCCGGCGACCGTCGCCGCGTACGCCGACCTGCACACACGCGACCCACGCCTGCACAAGGTGCTGTTCGAGGAGTCCCCGCGCCCGCCCGAGCTGCTGGCCCGATTCCACCAGGCCGAACGCGACGCCGCCGACACCGTCGAGCAACTCCTGCGCCAGGACCCCGCCCTCGACCTCCCCGAACCAGCACGCAACGCCCGCATCGTGGTAGCGGTCATCGAGTCCCTGGTTCACCGGCACGTCAGCCAACAACCAGGCGACATCGACACCCAACAGCTGACCGACGAGATCGTCGACCTCCTGGTCGCCTACCTGCACGCCGCGCAGCATCCCCTTCGGCGTCAGCCCTCTACGGTGGATCGCCCGACCAGCGACACCCCACCGACGGATTGACGTGATCCATCCGGAGGGGCGGTGCGCGGCGGCAGTCGAGTTCGAAAGGCGAGTTCGACGTTTCGTGACCGGCCCGCCACCGGCCCCGACCACCGGGCTGGCGGCGGACGGGCACGGTGTAGTGTTGACCAGCGTCCGGGACCGCGAAGGCCGTACCGAGGTGCGGGTGGCCGCGCAGACACCGACCGCCACGACCGCGTTCATGGCGCCCGTGGCGTCGGAGGGGCGTGGCGCGCGGACCTCCTCGGCCGGCCCGGCAACCCGCCGACCACCGACGGTGACGGCCTGTCCGGCCGCCGATGCCCGCCGGGAAGATGTCATCGTGCAACTCGACCTGGACTGACCGCGCGAGCCTCCCCGGGCGCCCGCCCGACACCTGCCACGCTGTGCCGGGGGTGGAGGTTTCACCGGCACGGAAAATGGAGAAGGTGGAAGTCGCACCTGCGCCCGAGGGGGGATCACTCGTGTCCGACACCAGCATCGACCGGTCCGACCGCCAGGCCGACCGTCCTGACGAGGTGACCGATCCACTGCTGTGGAAGCTCGCCTTGGACGTGGCCGACGCCCACGAACCGGACGGAAACGGCGGATGCCGCAACCTGCTCTGCGCGGGCCAGGCGTGGCCCTGCCCGGCCTGGAACAACGCCCAGCACGCGCTGCGCGTGGCCCGGGCCGACTCCGCCACGCAGCCGTCGTCGCCCGGCGTCCCGAGGCAACCGGACCGCACCGACCGGCCGGCCGCAGCCGGGTCGGCGCGACGCCCCCGGCCGACCGCGTCGGCCGCGTAGGGCGCCAACGTCGGGCCGAGCCGGACGTACGCGCCCGGTCGGTGCCGAACGTCTGCGCCGCCGCACCCGCTGCCGGGTGCGGCGGTCGTCGTGACCGGCGTGCTGCCGGGACTCAGGCCGACCCGACCGGCCCGGTGATCCGGGCGGCCAGCTTCTTCGGGGCGAGCAGGCAGTAGCTCTCGGTGAGCAACTCGCCGACCTCGGCCCAGTCGACGCCGTCGTCGAGCACCATGCCCAGCACGTCGGCGCCCCAGTCCGGCTTGAAGAACGGGTGACCGCCGGCCACCAGCGCGTGGACCTCGTCGAGGGGCGCGCGGAAAGTCAGCACGCAGGTTGGCTCGTCGGTCGCGGCGGCCCGGGCGTACGCCATCTGGCGGTCGGGGTCGACGGTGAGCACGTGGGCGAAGGTGCGCTTGCGGATCCGCCAGCGCACCCCCACCCAGGCCGGCTCCTCGTAGCTCTCCGGCAGCTCGCCACAGATCGGCCGCAGCCGGTCGAGGAACTCCGGCGGCACGTCTCCAGGGGCGGTCATCAGATTTGCGGCGTGGAAACCCGACCGTTCAGGGCCGGAAGGAAACGCCGCTCCCTCCCCTCAATGATCGTGCAACACAATGGACCGCTAGAATGTGAAAAGTGGGCGGGATGGTGAAGCGGGCGTACAAGTACCGCTTCTATCCCACCGGTGAGCAGGCCGAACAACTCCACCGCACCTTCGGGTGCGTACGTCTGGTCTACAACAAAGCCCTCGAGATGCGGACCCGCGCATACGCCACCCAACGCCACTCGATCAGCTACGCCGCATCGTCGGCGGCCCTGACCGAATGGAAACGCACGGAGGAGTTGGCGTTCCTCAACGAGGTGTCCAGCGTTCCGCTGCAACAAGCGCTGCGGCATCTGCACGCCGCCTACACGGCATTCTTCGCCAAACGCGCCCGATACCCCCGTTTCAAGTCCAAGAGGAAGTCCCAGGCCAGCGCCGAGTACACCCGGTCGGCGTTCCGCTGGCGGGACGGGCAACTGACTCTCGCAAAGATGGACGCCCCGCTGGACATCGTGTGGTCGCGTCCGCTGCCCGACGGCGCCGTACCGTCCACCGTCACCGTGTCCCGAGACGCGGCCGGCCGCTGGTTCGTGTCCCTGCTCGTCGAGGACCCGACCATCCGGCCGCTCCCACTCCTCGACACGGCGGTCGGCGTCGACGCGGGCCTGACCAGCCTGGTGACCCTGTCCACCGGGGAAAAGGTCACCAACCCCCGCCACGAGCGGACCGACCGGCGGAAACTCGCCAAGGCCCAGCAGGAACACGCGCGCAAAGAGAAAGGCTCGGCCAACCGGGCCAAAGCCCGACTCAAGGTCGCCAGGATTCACGCCCGGATCGCCGACCGGCGACGGGACCACCTGCACAAACTGTCGACTCGACTCGTCCGCGAAAACCAAACGGTCGTGATCGAAGACCTGACGGTGCGCAACATGCTGCGCAACCACCGGCTCGCCCGCGCCATCTCCGACGCGGCCTGGTCCGACCTGCGAGCCATGCTGGAGTACAAGGCCGCCTGGTACGGACGCACCCTGGTGACGGTGGACCGCTGGTTCCCGTCGTCCAAGCTGTGCTCGGACTGCGGGCAACTGACCAAATCCCTGCCGCTGAACATCCGTACGTGGGAGTGCCCGTGCGGCGCGACCCATGACCGGGACATCAACGCCGCGAGAAACCTCCTGGCCGCCGGGCTGGCGGACAGGTAAAACGCCTGTGGAGCTGATGTAAGACCTCAACGGACTCCTCCGGGCGGGCAGTCGGCGATGAAGCAGGAAACCCCACGGGCGACCGGGGGGAATCCCGGCCCTTCAGGCCGGGAGGATGTCAAGCCCGCACCGTAACCGCGCCCACACCGACACTTCTGCCGCCCTCGCCGGCCGTCGGTTCGGCTGCGCTGCCAGCGGCGGACGGCGGTCCGCGCGGCCGGTCAGGCGACGGCGGCGTCGGCCTCGGCCTCGGCCTCGTCGAGCCAGCGCCGGTACCAGCGGGCGAAGCCCAGCGGCGTGCCGTCGGCGTCGCGCAGCGGCCGGAAGCCGGAGCCGTCGGCGGTGTCGTCGGCCCACATCTGACCGCGTGCCGGGCCGCTGACCACCAGCGCCTCGCGCATCGCGCAGCCGAGATGACACAGGTAGAGCAGCCCGATCGAGTGGTCGGGGGCGTAGACCAGCCTGTCGTGCCGTTCCCAGTAGGCGTCCTCGGCCTCGTTGAAAGCCTCGACGGTGTCGTAGTCCTCCTCGTCGGGAGGCTCGGGCAGCCCGTCGGCCGGGTTGAAGGGCTCGGTGTGCGGGAACGGCTGGTGCAGCGTGTCCCGATCGGTGAGGTCGGCTCCGTCGCCCTCCCACGCCCAGCGGCCGTCCGCCCTGCGCAGCGGGAACAGCCCGTAGGTCGGCCCGGCGCCGCCCCGGCCGGCGGCGAGGAGAAACGAGCGGTACTCCTCGGGCAGCTCGACCCGCAGCTGCCCCTCCAGCTCGGCCATCTCCGCGGCGCGCAGCGGCGGCTCCAGCGTCCACCGGTGCGCGTGGGCGCCGAAGACCTTGTCACCCCCGGGGTGGGCGGCCAGCCGGGCGAGCCGCCCGCGTACGTCTGACCAGTCGGTGTGCGTCACAGCCGGGACCCTATCGGCGGGCACCGACAACGACGGGGCGGCCGACCCCCGGTGCGGGAGCCGGCCGCCGGTCAGCGCCGGGTGTCACCGGGGTGTCGGGACCGCCTCGCGGGCGAGGATGACCGCGCCGAGCAGCGCGGCGTCGTCGGCGAACCGGGACAGGACCACCTCCGGCGGGTACGGCAGGACCGCGGCGAGCCGCTCCCCCAACAGACCTCGGATCAGTCCGTTGCCGGCCACCCCGCCGACCAGCACCACCCGCTGTGGGTCGAGCAGCAGGCAGCAGGTGACCAGGTGTCGGGCCAGCTCGTCCACCCGGGCGGTCAGCGCGTCCCGGGCCGGGCCGGGGCGCTCGGCGGCGGCGGCCAGCGCGGACGCGCCGCCCGACAGCCCGAGCGAGTCCGCGAGCCCGTCCAGCGCCCGGCCGGAGAAGTCCAGCTCCAGCATGGTGCCCGGCCACGGACCGCCGGCCACGGCGTAGCCGATCTCGCCGGCCGCCCCGTGGTGACCGGCCAGCACCGCCCCGCGGACCGTGGCCGCCGCCGCGACGCCCGTGCCGAGGCCGACCACCAGGCCGGGGTCGGCGTCGCGCAGCGCGCCGATCCGCAGCTCGGCCAGGGCGGCGGCGTTCAGGTCGTTGTCGACCGCCACCGCCGGCACCGCCAACCGGTCCCGGACCGCGTCGGCGAGCCGCAGCCGGTCCCAGCCGGGCACGTTCGGGGCCAGGTCGATCCCGTCCGGCCGCACCACGCCGGGCGAGGCGATGCCGGCCGCGACGACCGGCGAGCCGACCTCCCCCACCAGCTTCGCGGCCAGCTCCAGCGCCCGGTCCAGGGCCTGCGGGGCACCCCGCTCGGCGTACGTCGGGACCCGCTCTCGGGCCAGCAGCCGCCCCTGCCCGTCGGCCACCCCGACCGCCATCTTGGTGCCGCCGAAGTCGATGCCGAGCAGCACGCCGGCGTCGCCGGCCGCCTCGGCGGCCTCAGCGGCCCGACCGGCCAACCGCACGCTCACCGTCCCGTCCCCGTGGTCACGACCCCCGCGCCGGCGCTCATCGGCCCGCCCGCTCGGCGGCGACCGCGTCCAACGCCTTGTCGGCGGCGGCCAGACGGTCCCGGACGGCGGCCAGCCGGCCGGCGACGGTGTCGAAGGTGCCGCGCAACACCGCCACCTGGGCCCGGACGGCGTCCGCGCCGGGGCCGTCGACCTGGGCGCGGTCGAGCACCAGCTCGGGGCGTACGGCGGCGGCGATCAGGTCGGCGACGGCGGCGTCGGCCAGCCCGTCGGCGATCCCCTCGGCCGCCGCGCGGACGGTCTGCGCGGTCCAGGTGTCCGGGGCGCCGCCGCGCACCAGCCGGCCGACCACGGAATGGGCGGCCCGGAACGGCACCCCGTGCCGGGTCAGCGCGTCCGCCGCGGCGGTGGTGGTGGCGCCGGAGGCGACGATCTCCTCCCGCGACGGCGGCTCGAGCGGCTCGATCTCGGCGAGGAAGCCGCCGAGCAGGGCGAAGAACCGGTCGGTGCGGTCGTTGCTCTCCCAGAGCCGGACCTGCACGTCGGTGGTGGCGTTGTTGGAGTCCTCCCACCAGGCCGCGCCGACGTTGTTGAGCACGGAGGCGGCGTCGGCGGCGGTGGCGCCGGCCATCGAGACGAGGTGTTCCAGCACCACCGGGTTGCGCTTCTGCGGCATGATGCTGCTGCCCTGGGTGAAGTCGCCGGGGGTGGTCACCCAGCGCCAGCTCAGCCAGTCCATCAGGGTGCGGGCCAGCCGGGCGCCGGTCGCGAGGGCCTGGGCGTTGAGGGTGCCGACCCGGACGAGGTGGTCGGCGCCGGCCACCGCCTCGTAGGAGTTGGTGACCAGGCCGCCGAAGCCGAGCAGCTCGGCCACGCGCGCCGGGGCGATGTCCAGGTCGGTGCCGGCGAACGCGCAGGAGCCCAGCGGGGAGGTGTTGAGGGTTTCGATCAGGTCGGCGTACGCGACGGCCTCGCCGGCGAGGGCCTCGGCGTAGCCGGCGAGGGCGTGCCCGATGGTGGTGGGCTGGGCCGGCCGGCGGTGGGTGTAGCCGGTGATGACCACGTCGGCGTACCGGTGCGCCGAGTCCAGGGCGGTCGCGCCGGCGGCCAGGACCCGGTCGAGGACCCCGAGCAACTGGTCGCGCAGCAGCATCCGGAACACCCCGGCGTCGAGGTCGTTGCGGCTGCGGGCCATCTGCACGTCCAGCTCGGACGTGGGGATGCCGCACGCCTGCGCCAGCCGCTTCTCCATCAGGTAGTAGGTGTCCTCGAACGTGCCGTCGAACTCCGGCGCACCGGCGGTGTCGGCGCGCAGTTCGGCCAGCCCGCGCAGCAGCCGGGCGCCCCGCTCGGCGGGGATGAGCCCCTGCTCGGTCAGCATCACCACGTGCGCCTGGCTGGCCCGCACCATGGCCGGGAACAGGTACCCGACGTGGTGGTCGTAGGTCGGCCGGAGGTGGTGCCGCTGGTAGGTGGTCAGCGCGGGTGTGTTCATGACGGTTCTCTACTTCCTTCCGTGCCGGGCGCGCCGGTCACCCGCCGCGCCCGTCGTCAGCCGGTCAGTGGTCGAGGCCGAGCAGACGCTCGGCGTTCCCGGCGAAGATCGCGCGCAGGTGGTCGTCGGGCAGGCCAAGCTCGCGGCAGATCCGCAGCTGGTCGTCGAGGTAGCGGGTGACGTAGCCGCGCGGGAACCACGACGAGTCGCTGCCGAACACGATCCGGTGCGGGCCGATGGTCTCGTAGCAGCGCCGGAACAGCTCGTCCAGCGTCAGCTTGTACGGCATCCAGCGCACCCATTGGTTCGAGCCGGAGGTGTCGACGTGGATGTTGGGGCAGCCCCAGGCGGCGAAGAGCAGGTCCTGCACGTGCTGGACGCCGAAGTGCGGCACCACCACGGCCAGTTCGGGGAAGCGGCGGGCCATCCGGGCCAGCTCGTCGGGGCCGCCGTACCGGCCGTGGGAGAGGCCGCCGGCGCTGCCGTAGTGGCCGATGTGGATCAGGACCGGCACGCCGAGGCGCTGGGCGGTGCCCCACAGCGGGTCGAGGGCCTCGTCGTCGAGCGGGCCGCGCAGCAGCGGGGCGAAGAGCTTCAGCCCGCGCAGGCCGCGTTCGACGACCGCGCGTTCCAGCTCGGCGGCGGCGTCCGGGCCGTACGGGTCGTGGTGGGCGAAACCGAGCAGCAGGTCGGGGTGGCGGTCCACCACGTCGGCGACGGTGTCGTTGCCGCCGCCGGTGACGAAGACGGCCCGGCGGATGTCGACCGCGCGCAGCTCCTGCGCCCACCGGTCCGCCTCGTCCTCCCACCGCGCCGCGGGGGGCTCGGGGTCGGGGAAGCCCCACGCCTGCCGCCACTGCGCCGCGTACGGGGCGGAGCCGGCGGCGCGGACGGCGCGCTCGTGCTCGCCGCCGGGGTGCATGCCGGCGGCGTGCTCGCACGCCGCGATCGTCTCGTCGGCGCCGATGCGGAAGTGCAGGTGGAAGTCGACGACGTCGAGTCCGCGGTCGACGGTCACGGTGCCTCCTCTGGCTGTGGCCCGCCGGCCGGCGGGGTGCCGGCGGGCGGAACGTCCGTGGGTGGCGGGGCGGCGCCGACCGGGGTGTCGGCGGGCAGCGGGGCGTCGGTGGGCGGGGCGGGAAGCGGGGCGGCCACCCAGGCGGCGACGACCTCCCGCAGCCGCGTCGCGGCCAGCTCCCGGACCCGCCGGCCGGTCTCCTCGCCCGCCAGCGAGACGTGCCCCGACCAGCCCTGCCACGGGTCGGGGCGGGACTCCACCAGCACGTACGGGTGGGTCACCGGCAGCTTCGGCCTCGGCGGCAGGTCGGTGACCGCGTCGAGGCGTACCGCGCCGGGGTCGAAGCCGAGCACCCCGTCGGTCTCGTACGCCCCGCCGTGGCCGCGCGCCGGCAACGGCCCGTACAGCTCGGCGGTCTCGGCCGGGGTCACGAGCTGGAACCAGTTGACCAGCAGCAGACTGGCGGTGCGCCGCCCGGAGACCCACTCCATGGCGGCCCGGACGGTGGACATGTTGGCGTCGTGCCCGTTGACGATCAGCAGCCGGGGGAACCCGGCCGCCACGATGCCCTCGATCACGTCGGCCAGGTAGCCGACCGCGATCTCCGGCCGGATCGCCACGGTGCCGGGCCACGGCCGGGTCTGGCCGGGGCACGCGGCGTACGGCACGGCGGGGAAGAGCACCCCGCGCGGACCCACCGCCGTGCCGGGTGCGCCGCCCGGGGTCCCGTCGCCGGACGGCACCGCGTCGCCGTCGCCGGAGACCGCGCTCTCGGCGGCGAAGCCCTGGGCGAGGATCAGGTCGGTGCCGAGCGGCAGGTGCGGGCCGTGCCACTCGACCGCGCCGACCGGCAGCACCGCGAAGTCCGCCGCCTCGGCCACCGCCGCCAGTTCCCCGCCGGGGATCCGGGCGGCGGGGACCAACCCGCCGCCCGCCGGCCAGGCCGCGCTCACGCCGTCCACCGCGCCGCCTCCCGGCTGGAGCGCCGGCCGCCTTCCAGCCGGCCGGAGACCACCATCACCACGAAGATCAGGACCACCTGGAGCATGCCGTACGCGGCGGCGGTGCCGACCTCGAACGAGTACATCCGGTTGTTGATCTCCACGGAGATCGGCGCGGTGTCGGAGGTGTAGATGAGCACCGAGGCGACGAACTCGCCGACGCCGTGCACGAAGGCGAGCAGCGCGCCGGCCACCACGCCGGGCAGCATCAGCCGCAGGGTGACCGTGCCGAACGCCCGCCACCAGGACGCGCCCAGGTTGCGCGCGGCCTCCTCCAGCGACGGGTCGATCTGCGCCAGGGTGGCCGAGCTGGACCGGAACACCAGCGGCAGGAACCGCACGAAGTACGCCAGCGGCATGATCCAGAAGGTGCCGATCAGCACCTGCCCGAAGCTGAACGCGTTGCCGGTGCTGAACGCCGAGATCAGGTTGATCGCCACCACCGTGCCGGGCAGCGCCCAGGCCAGCATGACCGCCACGTCCAGCAGGCCCCGGCCGCGGAAGTCCAGCCGCCGCACCGCGTACGCGATGAGCACGCCGACCACGACACAGCCGACGGTCGCGATCAGGCTCATCTGCAGCGAGTTGAGGATCGGCTGGAACGCCTCGGGGTCGGAGAAGATGGTGACGAAGTTCTGCGTGGTGTAGGCCGCCGGGATCACCTCGGTGGTCCAGGAGCCGTCGGCGGAGAACGCCACCAGGGCGATGGTCGCCACGGGGGCGAGCAGCACGGCGGTGGCCAGGATCGACGCGACCAGGGCCAGCCACTTGCCGAACGGGTTGGTGATCTCCCGCCGGTGCGCGGCGACCCCCTTCGACTGGGACCGGTAGCTGCGCCGCCCCTCGTACCAGCGCATGCCGAGCAGGAACAGCACCGACACCACGCCGAGCACCGAGGCGTACGTGGAGGCCATCGGCAGGTCGCCGTTGGTGCGGTTGATGTAGATCTGCATGGTCATGGTCTGGTCCACCCCGAACAGCAGCGGGGCGGTGTACGAGGCCAGCGAGGTCATGAAGACCAGCAGCGAGGCGGAGACCAGCGCCGGGGTGAGCATCGGCAGCAGCACCGTACGCCACACCCGGACCCGGCCGGCCCCCAGGTTGTACGCGGCCTCCTCCACGGAGGGGTCCATCCCGCCGAGCGCGGCGGAGGCGGACAGGTAGAAGTACGGGTACATGGTGAAGGTGTGCACCACCAGCACCCCGGCGATGCCGCTGAACGGCAGCACCGGGTTCTCGGTGCCGAAGAGCTGCTGGAGCCCGCGCGGGAGGATGCCCGTCTCGCTGTAGAGCAGCTGGAACGAGATCGCCCCGATCAGCGGCGGCAGGGCCGCCGGCACCAGGATGATCGCCTCGATCAGCCGGCGGCCGGGGAACGAGAACCGCTTGAGCAGGAAGGCCATCGCCACGCCGACGACGCCGCAGAGCAGCACGCTGGCCGCGGAGATGATCAGCGAGGTGACCAGGGACGAGCGGGCCACCCCGTCGCCGGAGAGGAAGGCGCCGTAGTTCTCCACCCCGTCCACGCCGACGCTCTCGGCGAAGGTGGCGAACATCGGCTGCACCACGTACCCGAAGAGGATCAGCGCGAGCGGGAAGACCAGGACGTACGGGAACCAGCGGGAGCCGGTGCCGCCGGCGAACCGGTCGGCGAGCCGGCGGCGCGGCGCGCGCGGCGGCGTCGGCTCCTGGGTGACCGGGGCGACGGTGGCCGGGCTGGGGGTGGCGGGAATGGTGCTCACGGGCGCACCACCCACATCCGCTCGCGGTTCAGCCGCAGCCCGACCTGGTCGCCGGCGGCGATCCCGTCCGGCACGTCGATCGCGGCGACCTGCACCGACTCGCCGGCCACGTCGACCACGAGGTTGGTGGCCATCCCGGTGAACTCCACCTCGGTGACCCGGCCGGGCAGCGCGTCCGCGTCGGTGGCCGAGGTGAGGCCGATGTGCTCGGGGCGGACCGACACGAGCGCGGTGTCGCCCTGGCGCAGGCCGTGCCCGGTCGGGGCGGGGACGGCGATCTCGCCGCCGGCGGGCAGCTTCACCGTGACGGCCCGCTCGGCGGCGCCGGCCACCGGCAGGGAGAGCACGTTGCTGCGGCCGATGAAGCGAGCCACGAAGCTGGTCGCCGGGCGGTGGTAGATCTCCTGCGGGGCGCCGATCTGCTGCACCCGGCCGGACTGCATCACCGCGATCCGGTCCGACATGGCCATCGCCTCGGCCTGGTCGTGGGTGACGTAGATGGAGGTGGTGCCGGCCTCGCGCTGGATGCGGCGGATCTCCACCCGGGTCTCCTCGCGCAGCTTGGCGTCGAGGTTGGACAGCGGCTCGTCGAGCAGCAGGGTGCGTGGCCGGATCACCAGGGCCCGGGCGAGGGCGACGCGCTGCTGCTGGCCGCCGGAGAGCTCGTCGATGCGGCGGTCGCCGTAGCCGGCGAGGTGCACCTGCCCGAGCGCCTCCTCGACCCGGCGCCGCGACTCGGCCCGGCCGACCTTGCGGATCCTGAGCCCGTACGCGACGTTCTGCGCCACGCTCATGTGCGGGAAGAGCGCGTAGTTCTGGAACACCATGCCGGTGTCGCGCTTGTTCGGCGGGCGGCGGGTGACGTCCTCCGCGCCGAACCGGATCCGGCCGGAGGTGGGGAAGTAGAACCCGGCCACCATGCGCAGGGTCGTGGTCTTGCCGCAGCCGCTCGGGCCGAGCAGCGTGAAGAACTCCCCGGCGGCGATGGTGATGTCGACGTCGTCCACGGCCGCGGTGTCGCCGCCGCGCGCGAAGCGCTTGCTCACCGACTCCAGCGTGACATCGATCATGAGGTCCTCTCCTTCGTGCGGTACCGGACCTGTCGGTCGTGGGATGGGGGGGCGGGAGACGGGAAGGGCACCGTCCTGACGCCTCCGGTGGAGAGGGGCTCCCCTCTCACACCGTGCCGGCGCCCCGGGGGCGGGCGGCGGGGCGCCGGGGACGGGACGGGCCCGCCCCCGGCGCCCGGGCGGTCAGCCCTTGTTCTTGATCTGGCTGTTCCAGTGGTTGATCCACTCGGTCTCGTTCTTGCCGATCACGTCCCAGTCGACGTCCAGCGGCTTGAGCTGGAGCTGGGCCAGCCACTCCGGCTTCTCGGCGATGTCCACGGCCGGGATCTGGTAGTAGTCCTTGGCCAGGTCGGCGCGGAGCTTGTCGTCGAAGAGGAACTCGATGAACTTCTGCGCGCCCTCGCTGTTGCCGCCCTTGACCGCGGCCAGGCCGTCGACCAGCACCGGGGCGCCGGAGGCCGGCATGACGTAGCCAAACGGCATGTTCGACTGGTGGGCCTGCAGCAGGATGTCCTGCAGGTTCCAGGCGCTGAGCGTGCCCTGCTGGCGGGACAGCTTCAGGTAGAGGTCGGTCGGGTTGGCCGCGTACGCGCCGGTGTTGGCGTCGAGCTTCTTGAGCCAGTCGTAGCCGGGCTGCGGGTTGCTGCCGTCCGCGGACTGGCGCACGATCATCGCGGCGTAGATCGACCGCATGGTGCCGGACGCGGCCACGTCCCGGATGATGATCTTGTCCTTCCACTCCGGCTTGAGCAGGTCGTCCCAGTCCTTCGGGGCCTGCTCCGGAGTGAGGGCCTTGTTGTTGTACATGATGACCTCGGGCAGCAGGATCTCCCCGAACCAGCGGCCCTCGGCGTCCTTGTACTTGGCGTCCATCTTGCTGGCGAAGGCCGGCTGCCAGGAGGTCAGCAGGTCCTCGGACGCGCCGGCCGCGAGGCCCTGCTGGGTGCCGCCCCACCAGACGTCGGCCTGCGGGTTGGCCTTCTCGGCCCGCACCCGCTCCAGGATCTCCTGGGCGCCGAGGTTGAGGATCTCGACCTTGCCCTTGTACTCGGGGTACTTGGCGGTGAACTGGTCCACGACGTAGTCGGAGACCTTCTTGTCGCGGGCGGTGTAGATGGTCAGCTTCTCGGCGCTGCCGCCGCTGGCCGTGTCGTCGCCGCCGCCGCCACAGGCGGTGCCGGCGGCGAGCACGGTGGCGAGCGCGCCGGCGAGGAGAAGGCGACGTTTCATGGGGTACCTCCGAGGGGTGAGGGGAACTACGTTGTTCGGGGTGTGAGGTCAGGGGGTCGGCAGCAGGGTGGGCAGGCCCGCGGCGGCCGCGGAGAGGGCGTAGCTGACGGCGCCGTGCAGCACCGCCCGGTCACCGAGCACCGCCCGGCGGACGTCGGTGGCGCTCGGCGCGGCGGCGCTGACGAGCGCCTGGAGGCGGTCGACGGCGGCGTCGTCGAGCTGGGCGGCGGCGCCGCTGAGCAGCACCCGCCCGGGGTCGACGACGCAGACGCAGGAGACGATCAGCCGGGACCAGGCCGCGAGCAGCTCGTCGAGGTACGCGGCGGCCCGCCCGTCGGTGGTGGCCAGCTCCACCAGGGCGGCCACGGGCGAGTCCGGGCGCCGCCCGGGGGCCAGCGCCACCACCCGCTCGGCGATGGCGTTCTCCGACCAGCGGGCCTCGAACGGGCCGATCCCGTCGTGGCCCCTGTCGGCCGGGTCCAGCGGCAGGAAGCCGACCTCGCCGGCGGCCCCGCCCGCGCCCCGGCGGACCTGCCCGTCGAGCACGAGGCCGGCGCCGATGCCGTCGGCGACGTGCAGCAGCAGCAGGTCGGCGACGTCGCTGCCGGCGCCGACCGCGTGCTCACCGGCGGCCATCAGGTTCACGTCGTTGTCCACCAGCACCGGCACCCCGAGCCGGCGTTGCACCGACTCCCCCACGGGCCGCGCCTCGACGAGGCCGACCGAGGGGGCCAGGCGGACGGCGCCGCCGGTGGAGATGCCGGGCGCGGCGACGGCCACCCCGCGCAGCGCCGGTAGGCCGTCGCCGACCAGCTCGGGCACCGAGCGGCAGATGGTGTCGACGATGTCGCCGGCGAGCCGCACCGCGCGGTGGGCGATCACGGTCCCGTCACTGTCGGCGATCTCGCAGCTGAGCCGGGACGGCTCCAGCGAGACCGCGGCGACCAGCTCGGCCCGGGGGTTGAACTCCAGCATCGCCCGGGGACGGCCGGCGCGCGACGCGCCGGGACCACGCTCGATGAGGTAACCCTCGGCGATCAGCTCCCGCACGAGCGGGGTGAGCGTGGCGGGGCTCAGGCCGGTGAGCTCGGTCAGCTCGGCGCGGGAGAGCACCCGCACCTGGCGGGCGGTGGAGATCACGGAAAGCCGCTTGATCTCCTTCGACCGCTCCCGGCTCACCGGGCTCGTCGGTGGCGTCACCACGTCAGTCACACTTCCTTCCTACGGCGAACGAACTATCGAGTCAAGTAACGAAACCGTCTCGTTACCTTGCGGTCACCTTCACGAGCAGCAGAAACACCCTTCACGGAGCCCGCCGGAGTCGAGCGCACGCGCCGCCGACCGAGGCGTGAAAGACCGCCTGACCCCTTGTTTGTTTCTTTCGCAAATAAAGAAAGACCTTGCAAAGCATTGACGGGCCGCCGCACCGGTCCCTAGCGTCACCGGGCGAAGGCCTTCCAGTGTGTACGGATCTCCGTGCCGCTGCGTACCCCGGTGCCGTGGCGCCCCTCGCGCCCCGCGCCCCACCCCCCACCGCCGCCGTCTCGCCACGACCCCGCGTCCGCGCCGCCGTGCGCCCGACGTCGGTGGCCGCTGCGCGGACCTCGCGTGTCGCGAAAGGATCTGCATGCGACTCAAGTCGTTCCTGCTACCCACGGCGCTCGCCCTGGCCCTGTCCGGGGCGCCCGCCGTCGCCCTGGCCGCCCCCACCGATGCCCCGCCGACCGACACCGTCGATCTGGACGTCCTCTTCGTCAGCGCCCACCCCGACGACGAGGCCAGCAGCCTCGCCACCCTCGGCCAGTGGAAGGAGAAGCACGGCGCCAAGGCGGGCGTCGTGACCATCACCCGCGGCGAGGGCGGCGGCAACGCCGTCGGCCTCGAGGAGGGCCCGCCGCTGGGCATCATCCGCGAGCGCGAGGAGCGCACCGCGATCGGCCGGGCCGGCGTGGAGAACCTGTACAACCTCGACCGCGTCGACTTCTGGTACACCGCCTCCGCGCCGCTGTCCGAGCAGATCTGGGGGCACGACGACACCCTGGCCCAGATCGTCCGGGTGATCCGGCAGACCCGGCCCGAGATCGTCATGACGATGAACCCGTCGCCGACGCCCGGCAACCACGGCAACCACCAGCAGGCCGCCCGGTTCGCCGCCGAGGCGTTCCACGCCGCCGCCGACCCGGCCGCCTTCCCCGAGCAGCTCACCCAGGAGGGCCTGAAGCCGTTCCGGGCCGCGAAGTTCCTGCGCACCGGCGGGACCGGCAGCTCGGCGACCGGGGCGCAGTGCGCGTCCAGCTTCGTGCCGACCGTCCCGACCGACCAGGTGTTCGGCGTCTGGGAGGGCACCCCGAGCGCCGACGGCAGGACCTGGGCCGAGGTCGAGGTCGACGCCCGCCGGGACTACGTCACCCAGGGCTGGGCCGGCACCGCCGCCGCCCCCACCGACCCCGCGAAGATCCGCTGCGACTTCTACACCCTGGTCGACAGCCGCGTCCCGTACGACCCGGCGGACACCTCGCCGGAGGCCATCCTGCGCGGCTCGGTGCTGCCGGCGACGGCCGGCGGGCTTCCCCAGGGCACCGAGCTCTACCTGACCGCCGACCGGTTCGATCTCGCCCCCGGCGAGACCGTCGAGGTCACCGCGCACGTCCGCGCCCCGCACAACCGGGCGCTCACCGCGCCGCGGGTCTCCCTGCGGCTGCCGCAGGGCTGGACCGCCACCGGCTCCGGCGCGCTGCGCGGCGCCGTCCCCGCCGGCACGGAGCGGACCGTCACCTTCACCGTGACCGTTCCCGCCGGCGCCGACACCAACGAGCAGCACCTCGTCGGCGCGAACCTGACCACCGGCCAGGGCGCCGGCCGCACCGACCGCGCGGTCCGGGTGGTCGCCGACGTGCGCGGCACCCTGGAGCCACTGCCCGAGGTCGGGCTGTTCCGCACCTGGGCCGGCGACAGCGGCTACCCGCAGCTGGACACCCTGATCAAGCCGGTCCTCACCGTCGGCTCCGGCAAGAGCCGGACCGTCCGGGTCGACCTGCGCAACCATGGCGAGGCCCCCCAGAGCGGCGCCGTCACCCTCGGCCTGCCGGCCGGCTTCACCGCCGACGCGGCGACCAAGAGCTACGCCGAGCTGGCGCCGGGCGCGACCGGGGCGGTCACCTTCACCGTCACCAACAGCGACGCCACCCTGCCGACCGCCAACGAGGGCGGCGACGGCGGCGACTACGGCATCACCATCACCACCACCAGCGCCGCCGGCAGCACCGTGGAGACCGGCGCACTGGAGATCGTGCCCACCAGCGAGGTGCCGCACGCCGGGCACGACCACGCCGTCGACGGGGTGGCCTCCCCGGGCGAGTACCCCGGCGAGGAGCTGGACCTGTCCCGGATCTGGGAGGGGCAGGCCACCACGCCGCAGGACGCCTCGGCCACGGGCCGCGTCGCCTGGACCGAGGACGCGCTGAAGGTGTTCGTCCAGGTCACCGACGACGTGCTCGGCAAGAAGGTGGTGCCGCAGGACTGCAAGCGGCAGCGGCGTACCGACAGCGTCGAGATCATCGTCGACCCGAAGGGGAACTCGACGGACACCTCGACGGTGTTCAAGGCCGGCATCTTCCCGGTCACCGACGACCCCGCGGGCGGCAACCCGCCGTGCTGGCAGCGCGACGCCGACAACCGGCAGGGCCCGGGCGCCACGACCGCACCGGGAATGACGGTGGTCAGCAAGGTCACCGCGCCGTACGCCGGCTACACCATCGAGGCGAGCATCCCGTTCGCGGTGCTGCCCGACGCCGTCGACCCGGCCCGGATGGGCTTCAACGTGCTGGTCTACGACTCGGACACCCAGGACCTGACCTCCCAGTCCCGGCTGGGCTGGTCCACCTTCACCGGCGTCCGCGCCGACCCGTACCGGTACGGCCTGATGACCCTGCCTGGGTACACCCCGGCCGAGCGGCAGCCCAGCGCCCCGGTGTTCCCGGACACTGCCGCCCGCAGCGTGCACAGCCCGCAGACCATCGCGCAGTCCGCGGTCGACGGCGTCGCGCCGGCCGCCGTGGCCCGGCTCCCCGAGCGGGCGCTGCGGCTGACCGGCCAGCGCCAGGTGGCCGGCGGGGTGCAGGTGACGGTCCTCGCCGACCGCGCGGGCACCGCGTACCTGCACGCCTGGGACGGTGACCGTTCGCTCGGTGAGCGGTCCGTGCAGCTGCGCCCCGGCGACCCGGTGACCGTACTGGTCCCGGTCACCGGCGGCACGGCCGACGGCCTGCTGGCCGCGTTCGAGGCCGGCGGCGCCGCGCTGGCCCGCCACGTGCCGCTGACCTGACCGGCGACGGCCCGGCCCCGGTCATCCACGGATGACCGGGGCCGGGCCCACCCGGCGGTCCACCGCGTCCGACGGACACCGGCCGCCGGGCCGTGCCGCCCCGCGGTGGACCGGCTCGCGGAGCCGCTGCCGCGTTCCCCGCGCGCCGCCGCCGGGACATTGTTGCGGAGGTGCGCGACCGCGGCGGTGTCCCCGTGCCGACCGGCCGGCTGCGGGTGCGGCCGGTCATCGACCGGGCACCTCGCCGGCGCCGAGCCGCCCCGGCCGTCGACTGACCCGGTCTACAGCACGTTCCGCCACAGCAGGACCAGGCCGAAGACCGCCCCGAACGTGACGATCACGGCCTTGAGAGGGGCACCGGGGAGCCTGCGGAGCAGCCGCGCCCCGACATAGCCGCCGACGACGGTCGCCGGGACCAGGATGGCCACCCCCGCCCAGTTGACGGTGCCGAAGAAGACGTAGAGCGCCACCGCCGTAAACGAGATGACGGCCGACAGCAGGTTCTTCAGGGCGACCGTCCTGGTGAGCGGCTCGTGTTGCAGGAGAGCCAGGCTGGCGACCAGCACGATGCCGAACCCCGCGCCGATGTAGCCGCCGTAGACCCCGCCCAGGGCCACCAACACCTGCAGCGTCGCCGGGTGTTTCTGTCGGCCACGCAGCGCGGAGCGCCTGACCAGCTCGTTCAGGCGGCCATGGAGGCCGAGGACGGCGGAGGCGGCGAGCACCAGAAACGGCACGATCATGTCGAAGACGCGGCTGGGCGTCAGCAGCAGCAGCGCCGACCCGGCGACCCCGCCGAGCACGGCGGCGGGCAGGATCCGCCTGACGTCTCGCCGGGGTGGCAGATCCCGGTAACCGCCCAGGACGCTGGCCACGTTCCCCGGGAACACCGCGACCGTGCTCGTCAGCTTGGCGGTCAGCGGCGGTATGCCGGTGCCGAGCAGCGCCGAGAAGGCGATGAGGGAGCCGCCGCCCGCGACCGCGTTGAAGGCGCCCGTGGCGACACCGGCGGCGAGGAGCAGCGTTGCCTCGATGGGATCCATCGAGTCCCAGGCTAGTGGCGTCGCCCTCCGGCCGGGCCAGGGTCCGCCGGCCCGGCGCCGGGCCGGCGCGCCGCGACGCGGACGGCCTGACGGTGGCCGGCGGCGTGGCGGCGTCGGGGACGCCGGGGTGGCAGCAGTGGCGGTCGGCGGCGGGGAATTCACCTCTTCCGGGTGAGGCGGAAGCCGCGATTCGCGGGAATGGTGGCCCTGAGGAGGTGGCGCGATGGGGAATGCCACCCAGGATTTCTTCCGCAGCCTGGCGCAGCGTGGACACGACCGCCGCCTGACGGCGATCGACGAGGGCAGTGTCCGCTTCGACATCAGCCGGGACGGGCGGGTCGACCGCTGGCTCGTCTCCATCGACAAGGGTGACATCACGGTCTCGGAGCAGGCGACCGGCGGGGACGCGGTCGTCCAGGCGGACGGGGCGGTGTTCGACCGGATCGCCAGCGGCGAGGCGTACTTCCTGACCACCGTCCTGCGCGGCGAGGCGACCGTCGCGGGCAGCCCCCGGCTCTTCGCGAGCCTCCGTAGGTTGTTCCCGCCGCCACCCAGGTCGGCGGGGACGGAGCACCGAGGAGGTGACCATGAGTGAGAACCAGGTGGGCATCCTGGACGGCACCACCTTCATGGTGTGTAACCGCTCGGGCGACATCATCCCGTCACCCGACGCTCCCACGGGCCTGTTCGCCCACGACACCCGGCTGCTGTCGAAGTGGGTGCTGACGGTGAACGGGGAACGGCTGACCACCCTTTCCATCGACGACATCCACTACTTCGAGAACCGGTTCTTCCAGGTTCCGGGGCGTCAGGACGTCTACGTCAACAGCACCGTGGGGGTGCGTCGGCTGCACAGCCTGGACAGCGGCCTCCACGAGGACCTGACCGTCATCAACTATGCCAACGAACCGGCCGACGTGACCCTCAGGGTCGAGGCGGACGCCGACTTCGCGGACCTCTTCGAGGTCAAGGACGCGGCGGTGAGGAAGAAGGGCCGACACTACCGGCGGGTCGACGACGGGCGTCTCGTCCTCGGTTACGAACGGGAGCGGTTCCGACGGGAGACGATCATCTCCGCGTCGGCGCCGGCCGCGTGGGACGACAACGGCCTGACGTTCGAGGTCCACCTCGAACCTCGCAGCCGATGGACCGTCAGACTCAGCGCCCTGCCGGACCTTCCGATGCCCAGAGGGCTGGAACGCCTCGTGATCCCGGGGCGGGCAGCAGGCAAGGGCAGAAACAAGGAACAGGATCTCCTGGAGTGGTTGGACAACGCGCCGCGCCTGGAATCCGGCTGGGCGCCACTGAGCGGCACGTACCGGCAGAGCCTGATCGACCTGGCCGCGCTGCGCTTCAGTCCCTTCCTCGCCGAGGACAAGAGGGTCCCCGCCGCCGGCCTGCCCTGGTTCATGGCCATGTTCGGCCGGGACAGCATCTTCACCAGTCTGCAGGCGTTGCCGTTCACACCCGAACTCGCCGCCACCACCCTCCGGGTGCTCGCGCTCCGGCAGGGCAGCCGCGTCGACGACTTCCGGGAGGAGGAGCCCGGCCGCATCCTGCACGAGATGCGGTACGGCGAGATGAGCATCTTCGAGGAGACCCCGCACACGCCCTACTTCGGCAGCGCCGACTCCACTCCCCTGTTCCTCGTGCTGCTCGACGAGTACGAGCGATGGACCGGCGACGTCGACCTCGTGCGCTCGGTCGAGCACGAGGCGCGCGTGGCGATCGACTGGATCGACAACTACGCCGACCTGACCGGCATGGGCTACATCTCCTACGAGCGGCGGAACACCAGGAACGGTCTGGAGAACCAGTGCTGGAAGGACTCCTGGGACAGCATCTGTTACCGCGACGGTCGGCTGCCGGGCTTCCCCCGCGCGACCTGCGAGCTACAGGGGTACGCGTACGACGCGAAGATGCGCACCGCGCGGCTCGCCCGCACCGTCTGGAACGACCCGTCGTACGCGGACCGACTGGAGCGGGAGGCCGCCGACCTCAGGGAGCGCTTCAACCGCGACTTCTGGGTGGCGGACGGCGAGTACATGGCGCTCGCCCTCGACGGCGACGGCCGCCAGGTGGACGCCCTGTCCTCCAACATCGGGCACCTGCTGTGGAGCGGCATCGTCGAGGAGCCGAAGGCGGAAGCCCTGGTACGACACCTGATGTCGCCCGCCCTGTTCAGCGGCTGGGGTGTCCGCACGCTGGCCGAGGGCCAGGGCCGCTACAACCCCATCGGCTACCACGTGGGCACCATCTGGCCGTTCGACAACTCCTTCATCGCCTGGGGCCTGCGGCGTTACGGGTACGCCGACGAGGCGGCGCGGATCGCCGCCGGGATCCTGGACGCCGCCGTCTACTACGACGGCCGGCTGCCCGAAGCCTTCTCCGGGTCCTTCCGCGCCGACACCAGGTACCCGGTCAACTATCCCACCGCATGCAGCCCCCAGGCGTGGTCGGCCGGAGCGACCCTGCTCCTGCTGAGGACGATGCTCGGGCTCCACCCGGTGGGCGAAGACCTCGTCGTCAGGCCCGCCCTTCCCGCTAACCTCGACTTCGTGGCGTTGCACGGCATCCCCGGGCGGTGGGGGCGGTTCGACGCCTACGGCAGGGGCCCGGCCGCCGCGGGCCGGCAGGGCTACCAGCCCGCACCGCAACAACTTTCCGCCCCCTGACGGGAGGGATGATGCGAGAAATCGACCCGGCGCGCACCGCGGTGGTCGGCGTCCACTGGCAGCACGAGGTCGTCAGCCCCGACGGGCTGTTCGGTCCCTTCTTCGCCGAGCAGGTCGCCCGACACCGCGTCGCCTCGTACGCCGCCGAGGTCGCCCGGGCGGTACGTGCCAGCGGCGGGCTGGTCGTCTACACGCGGGTCGCCCACCGGCCCGGCTACCCCGACCTCATCCCCAACACGCCCAGCTTCGCCATGATCCCCGAGCGGCAGGCATTCCTGGAGGGCGCGCCGAAGTCCCGCATCATCGACGAGGTCGCGCCGGAGGCGGGCGACGTCGTCATCACCCACGTGCGGCTCACCGGCTTCTTCGGCACCGAACTCGACTTGGTGCTGCGACGCAGGCAGGTCGAGACAATCCTGTTCACCGGCGTCGCCACCAACCTGTCCGTGGCGGGAACCGCCTTCGAGGCGGTCAACCACGGATACCGGCCCGTGATCGTCTCCGACGCCTGCACGGCCGCGACCGACGAGGCCCACCGGGCGAGCCTGGAGACGTGGGGCCAGCTCGGCGAGGTGGTCACGACCGCCGAGGTCGTCGAGCGGCTGTCGCGATAACCCTCAGGCGCTGCCCGACAGGCCCACCCCCGACCCCGACGGCCCACCAGGCGGCGGTTACGGTGCCCTGGTGCGCAGGGTGCTGGTGAGCGGCTGTCTGGGGGGCAGCCCGGTCCGGTTCAACGCGACCGGGGTGGATGTCTGCTCGCCGATCTGGGACCGCTGGGCCGCCGAGGGTCGCCTGGTGTCGTTCTGTCCCGAACTGTCGGTGGGGTTGCCGGTGCCCCGGCCACCGGCCGAAATCGTCGGCGGCGTCGCGGCGGAGGTGCTCGACGGTGACGGCAGGGTGCGGGAGGTGACCGGGCGGGACGTCACAGACCTGTTCCGGGCGGCGGCGCGACGGGCCGTGGACCGGGCCCGGGCGGCCGGGGTGGTCCTCGCCGTCCTGGTGGACCGCAGTCCGACGTGCGGCACCAGCCAGGTGCACGACGGGTCGTTCACGGGCCGTACGATCCCCGGGCGCGGTCTGGCCGCCGAACTGCTGGTCCGCGCCGGGATCCCCGTCTTCCACCAAGGCCAGCTCACGCAGGCCGCCGCCCTGTTGGATGGGCTCGACCGGGACGGCTGACGCCAGGAAGGGGCCTCTGCGGGCCCGACGACAGCCCCGAGGCCGGTGAGTTGAAGCGGAACTGAGGGCCGCGGAACCGACAGCACCGAGAGCTCCGACAGGACACGTCCGCACAAGCGCGGCGGCCGGCGCTGACCGTCCGCCGACGCTTCGCTCGGGCGGCCCCCGACAAATGCGGTTGGATCTCGTGTACGGCGTCGCTACCGTGATCGGGCACCTCCCGGTGCGCAGGCAACGGCTACTTCCGCTTCCCACGGGGAGACGCGGGTTCGAATCCCGCCGCCGCCGATAGGCGGTGTCGACCAGCGGCCCAGGTCACCTTGGCCCGCGAGGGCCGGTCTCCGTTGCCGCATCTGGTCTCGGGAGGCGCGCTCACGCCGCTCACCCGGTGCGATGGAGACGGTTACTTCTGGCAGGGGCCCACAAAAGGGCTCTGCGGTTCGAGCCCGCACACGCCGTGTCCAACCTTGGTCTCGGGTGAGCGGCGTGAACGCCTGACGGACGCGAAACCCCTTGCCGCTCCCGAGCCGCCGCCGGTACGTTGTTGCCGCGCGTCCCGGTGCGAAGGTGACGGATACTTCCTTTCCCGAACGAGCCCGTCACCGTTGTCGGTCTCGGGGCGTGCTCACGCCGCGTATCCGGTGCGCAGACGACGGATACTTCTAATCTATGGGTCGGGGGTTCGAGTCCCCTCCAGCCGTTGTGCTGGTAGCTCAGTTGGCAGAGCAATAGGCATTCCGTCGTCGACCTTCTGGTCTCGGATACGCGGCGCGACCGTTTTCTGCCACCCACCATCACGGAACGGCAAACTCCGTTGTCCGGCCGCCGATGCCGCCGCTACGGTCGGTTCCGCACTTCCCGGTGCGAAGGTGACGGTTACATCTGGAGGGGCGAAAGCCCCTGCGAAGGGCGCATCCGTCGCCGGCTCCGATCTCGGGAGGCGCGACCACACCACACCCGGTGCGCAGGCGACGGTTACTTCACGGGATCCGCAGGTTGGGGGTTCGAGTCCCCCCACGCCTTCGGGCGGGTAGCTCAATCGGACAGAGCGGCGGACAAGTCCGTCGCCGACTCTGGTCTCGGGTGTGCGTGTGGCCGCGTCCTCCCGTACGAAACATGGGGGACGTGATGGCCAAGTTCAACCTCAAGCTGCGCAAGAACCGGCACGAAGACGACGAACTCGTCACCGCCGAGGGCGCCCCGGGTTTCGCCCGCGAGCCGCGCACGGAACTGTTCCTGCTCGGCGTGTCGAACATGGTCGGCGAGGACACCTTCTACGAGGGCGCCGCCGACCGGGATGCCCGGTTCCGTGAGCTGGTCGCCGCCGTCGCCGTCGCCGACCCCGACTGGTTCGCCCGCTTCGTGCCGTGGCTGCGCACCGGCGCGATGCTGCGTTCGGCGGCTGTCGTGGCCGCCCTCGAGGGCGCCCGCGCACAGGTGGCGGCCGGCATTCCCGGATCGCGGTCCGTCGTGGACTCGGCGTTGCAGCGCGCGGACGAGCCGGGCGAGGCCCTCGCCTACTGGCTGGGTCGCCACGGCCGGGCGCTGCCGAAGCCGGTCAAGCGGGGCATCGCGGACGCGGCGGTGCGGCTGTACCACGAGCGGAGTCTGCTCAAGTACGACTCCGACCGCAACGCGGTCCGGTTCGGTGACGTCGTCGACCTGACCCACCCGACCGCGCGGGACGAGCGGCAGGGTGACCTGTTCCGGCACGCGCTCGACCGGCGGCACCAGCGGGACAACCCGCTGCCGGCGTCGCTGACCGTACTGGCGGCGCGGGCCGAGCTCATGGCGTTGCCGGTCGAGCGGCGTCAGGAGATCACCGACCCGGCGGTGCTGGGCGCGGCCGGCATGACGTGGGAGGCCCTCGCCGGCTGGCGGCAGACGGCGATGGACGCCCCGGCCTGGGAGGCGATCATCCCGACGATGGGCTACCTGGCGCTGCTGCGCAACCTGCGCAACTTCGACCAGGCCGGTGTCAGCGACACCGTCGCCGAGACGGTGGCGGCAAAGCTGTCCGACCCGGGTGAGGTCGCCAGGTCGCGGGTGCTGCCGATGCGTTTCCTGTCGGCCTACAACGCGGCACCGAGCCTGCGGTGGGGGTACCCGCTGGAGAAGGCGTTGCAGCACGCGCTGGCGAACGTGCCCGCCCTGGACGGTCGGACGCTGATCCTGATCGACACGTCGGGCTCGATGAACAGCGCCTTCAGCAAGGACGGCACGCTGCGCTGCTGGGACGCGGCCACCGTGTTCGGCCTGGCGCTGGCCACCCGCGCGCAGGACGCGACGGTCGTGTCCTTCTCCCACGACACCCGGGTGTTCCCGGCCGTCGCGGGCGAGTCGGTGCTGGCGGCGGTGCGCCGGTTCAAGGAGGACGGCTACTTCTACGGCGGCGGGACCGAGACCGAGAAGGCGGTGCGTCGGCACTACGCCGGGCACGACCGGGTGGTCATCCTCACCGACGAGCAGGCGCACTGGCACCACTCGGTGGACGTGACGGCCGCGGTGCCCGGGCAGGTGCCGGTGTACACCTGGAACCTGGCCGGATACCGGGTCGGGCACGCCCCGACTGCCGGGAACCGGCACGCGTTCGGCGGCCTGTCCGACGCGGCGTTCGCGATGATCCCGCTCATCGAGGCGGGATCCCGCGAGCAGTGGCCCTTCTGATTCGCGCCACGGCGTCGGCCTCCCACCGGGCCACGAAGCCCAGCCCCGCCTGGGTGAGCGTGGCGACCTCCGGCGGAACGATCTCCCGGGCGACGGCGAGCAACTCGTCGACGTGGTGGTCGGCG